>JASLVI010000051.1 GCA_030741455.1 Candidatus Poseidoniaceae archaeon
CGAACCATGGCCTGCGAAATGCACCTTCGTTTTCAATCTCTCCCTTGTTTCGTAGGAGTCGAATGGACTGACACATTCAAGTCCTTTGAAAATCAGGCAAAGGTATGGCCGGCTCTACCAAGGGACGTGGCATTGCCTTGCTCGTGCTGTTTTTGTTCGTCATGGGTCCTTACACAACGTTTGCTCCACCTGCTCCAGTCATCCATCTCGATGGCGAGCAGGTTGTCGATTCTGTATCGGTTGGGACCTCCGTAACGGTCGATGTTCGGCCGGGCCAAGCGAGTTTGACACCTTTTGATCTGGACCTTCCTTCAAGTTCAGGTGCAATCACATCATTGGACATGACGGTTCAATCTGCGACAATGGCAAACTCTCAGACATTGCTCTGGGAGGGTGATTCCGCTTGGAACCACGTTGATGCTGTGAAGAACAACACCTTCTCACAATCGGGTGTTTTGACCGGTGATGGTTCAGCACCTGGTTATGATTTCAACAATGGAGCACAAGGTTGGACGTTTTCCAATTCGTACAGTGGACGGGTCACGACACCTTCCTGTGGATACAACGGCTCAAGTGGGGGGTCGCTTCGGACCTATGCTGGTTCGACCCACGCAACTTCACCTGCTACCAATCTCGCCGGACGCACCAACATCCCGTTCCATGCATGGGTGCATGAAGGTCGATCTGGTTGTGGAGAAACACCTGATTCTGGCGAGAATCTTCAACTCAAGTACAAGACTGCAAGCGGCCAATGGACAACGTTTCACACATTCCAAGGCGGTGGTTCACAAACCAGCAATTTCCAATATTCGACCATCTTGCCAGCAGCAGCACTCCACTCCACTTCTCAGTTTAGAATTCAACAAACATCAGGGAGCGGTACCTGCTGTGACTTTTGGTTCATTGATGATGTGAAAGTGGTCATTCCTCCATTAACATCATGGACCAGTCCTTCGTTTGGATACAATTCTTCCAACAGCTTTTCTCTTGCAGAAGGCCCATATGCCCCTATGCATATCAATGCAGATATCCCTACGGGTTCAAGTCTAACTTGGACACTGATTGACGCAACAACTGGCGACAACATCTCAGGTTTCGAAAACATCGAAGAAACACGAATCCATCTCGATGCTCTTGATTGGGAAACCTATGGAGCCATGCGTTTGCGACTTCTCTTTGAGGGCTTGGATACAAGTTCCATGCCATCGGTTGAGTCAATCACAGGGGGCGGGCTGGTCAAAGATACCTTCTCCTCAAACCCGTTGGAGCGTGGATGGGCAATGAACAACAGTACCTATCTCGCAGGTTCGATTACATCGATTACCAATGGCACGGTCCACTCGCCATGGTTTACCAGTAATTCCCCTCTTGCAGGTTATCAGATCGCTGCAACGATGCAAGAGTACGACGCTTACGTACGTCATGATGAGGCAGACCCATGGATACCAATCGGCCTCCCTTATTCTGGACTACTAGGGCCCAATGAGCATGCTTTCCAACTCATGTTCATGCACAATACATCACAGCCAGCGCTTCTCGATGAGGTTCAGGTGACGATGTCGAGCGGACAACGCGTACATGCTCCATCATTGGACATGGATGGAGATGGCTTGTTGGAGTGGGGCGACCCAGATGTGAGAATTGGGTCATGGGGCTTCCAAGACCACTTCTCAAATGGTGAAAATACGGAACGCGACGCATTTGGATTCGCAGGTCTTGCTGAGGCTGGTGCGTGGATTCCTGCATCCAATCTGAAACATTTCGCTGTTTCAGTTTCCAGTGAAAACGGCAACATGACGGGTATGTCTCTGCGCATTGCGGGTTCGACCATTGTCTCGAGAACGCTGGACAATGCAACAGTTTACCGCCTTGAGCTCAACGAATCTGAGTATGCGCTCTTACAAGCAACATTGAACAGTCAAAGTGCATTGTTGAACAACCTGGGTCAAGGATTCGCACTCGTTAACATCGAAGTGTACGGTAATGGCGTAGCGACCTTCTCAAACCTCGCCGCTCCTTATTCAACCCAAATGTCGATTGCCGCCAATGAACAGTCCCCGCTTGTGATGTCAGCAAACTCAGCTTCTCGGACATCGAACTCCATTCCAACGATCACCTTACCGTTTAGTGGTCAATCAAATGGAAAATTGATTGTTGAAGTAACCAATATGGGCTTTAGCGACGATGTTGCTGCAGGCATGGTTACGGTTGAGAATGCCTCAAGTCCATTAACGCCTTCCCAACGATGGATTTCGTTTAACACAAGATTTAGCGTTGACACAGCACGTTCGATCTCATTGATTCGTTTGGATGTTCAAGGACAAAACAATCACGCAACGTGGTTGTTGCCAACGGGCGGAGGCCAATCGCTTGGGCAAGGGGACAGTTCGCTGATTGAATTGCATCCAACCGAGGCCTTCGGCATTTCAGAAACATCGGCAACGATGCGTGAGATCACCGTCAAGTTCCGCGTTGAACAAGGATGGGATGATGAGGATTGGTTGACCGCTTCAATGCGTCTTGTCCTCGATAATGGCGTTGTTTCACGACCAGGCCAATATACGTGGAGTGGTATCGGAGGTGGTCAAGCCTTCGAGAATGATTTAGCCATTAAGTCCGTTGAAATTTCAGATGATCATGGCGTTATCGATTCAACCACTGAGTATCTCGCCGCTGGAATGGGATTGAACTTCTCAATCGACGTTGGTTACGAAGGCATTGACGGCATCGATGCCTTTGCTGATGGAGATGCTGAGGTTCAACTTTGGCAAGGCAATACAATGGTTGCCAATACGACAAATCTCGATGTTGATATGTGGAACGTTTCGGATACGGCGCCGTTCTCCTTTGGAGATTTGACATGGACCGTTCGTGTGATTCCGCTCAATGGTGGGGGTGTCATCACTCAATCAGAATACTCACGTACGTTCAAGATTGATCCAACCGCTCCAGCGGTGATTGCTTCGACGGTCGAATGGTACGACCATCGCCTCGCATCCCCGAGTCAAACGGTACAATTCCAAATTCTCGATCCTGTTTTACTTCCGTCGGACGTTCATGTCATGCTGTGGCGAGAATGGGCAGATGATCTTGATCTCAACGGCTGGCCGAGTCCGGACGAATACAATGAACGGTCGCTCATCATTCCTACCGATTTGACGCAATCAACTGGTTTGTACACGCTTCTCTTTGATGATTCAATGGGCTCTCAAGGTCAGAAAGTTGCTGGATACTTGGTTGGAATGGATGCATCTGGTCAGGTGCTCGAGGATGGTGGAACCGGTGAAGATGGTGAGCATCTTTTCATGTACCAAATCAACCCCGATGGCCAACCAAACTTGTCTCCAACAGCTATGTCGTGGACAGGTGGAGCAAAACCATGGCTCCACCCGAGCCAATCCTATACACTTCGAGTCGACATGAACGAACCCAATGGAGCCTCAGATTTGACCACGGTTGAAATTCAACTGGCCTCCAATATTCTCACATCACCGCTTTCGTTTACCTGGGATTTCAGAACCGATTCATGCACTTCAAACAGCATCCATCTCATCGTTCACGATTGCAACATGCTCGCCTTAGATGGAACCACTGCTGGCCCATACGAGAAGGATACTCGTCTGGTGACGGAGTTGGAACTTGCATGGACAACTCCTGACCTTGGAGACACGTTCCGTGAACCGAGCGTGAAAATCATCGATCGAGCTGGTCAAGAAGTGATTCAGACCTTCCCTGCTTTACGTTGGCGATTTTCGCCGGCATTGACGATTCCACAAGAGACGGTTTCGTTGGTCCTTACTCAGGGAACTGTACTTGATGATGGTGCGCGACTTCCACCAAATTCACCGTTTGAAATCACTGGCGGATTGGTGTTTGAAGCGACAGAAGAAACACCTGATTTCAATTGCAGCGTTGATGTGATGTTTGGTGGACAAACCTACTCTGCTCAAACATACGATGGAATATGGAATGTTGAACTTCGTTCCCCAACAACATCGGGAACAATCCCATTGACATGGTCCGTTGGCTGCCTCCCGTCACAAGGTGTCGATGCTACGGATGAGGATTCCTCGGTCAAATGGATGGTTATTGATGGAATTGGTCCTGAACCCACAGAGGTTCAAACACCGAGACCAGGTTCGATTCTATCCGCTCAAGAACACGAGGTCACCATCGTCCTTGCCGAAGAAGGTGGAATTGACTTTGAATCACTACGCCTCGTTTGGTGGATTGAAAATACGGATACGGGCGAATTCATCAGAGAAGGAGACAGCCCATTCTTGCTTCAAGGAACTAAAATTAGTGGGCTCGGTCTAGTTGGAACAGGAACAATGGACTTGAGTGTTATCACCAATGATATGCTCATCGATAGGTTCACCGTTTTTGTTCTCGTTGAAGGACGAGATCTTGCAGGAAATTCAGTTCTCGGGGGCGAGGGACAATCTGCAGGTAATGCAATCACTTCATGGTTGATGGAATGGCGGCAGCCGAAGTTTGAACTTGAGACTCCTCCAATGGAATACTCTCGGATGAATCTTCGGACTGGTGATTCAACAGCGGTTCAAATCTTTGTCAAGAACGTTGGAACCTTGGATGGAAGTACCTATGCGACAATCTCAGTGGTTCGTGCAGATGGTACTTCTGAGGTACTTCGTCAAACAGAGATCGAAGTTGCTGAAGGCGGCAGGGGGACCATCCTTGTTGATTGGGCACCAGAGCAAACAGGCTTGCAATGGATCGAAGTCCAACTCGAAAGCGATGTGAAGGGCAACGGTCCTTCCGTTGATGTTCGTGCGAAAAGTAATCCCACATTCGCTGAAACAGTCTTTGGTGATGTGAATCCTGTCTTAGGGTCGATTGGAGCCCTGCTTGGCCTTTCCATCATTCTCGCATTGTTGTTGATGGCACGAAATGCTACCGTCCGCAGAGGTTCGAGATCGGAGTACGAATGGGACGAATATTCTGATTATCTTGACGAGGATGAAGACGATTACGTCGATGATGATGCCGACCTCAATTTGACAGAACCAATTCAAGAATCAGCACCCGTTCAAGCCGCTTCGACTGCAGCAACAACGCAGGCAGCCACGAGCGATGGTTGGACACAAGGCTCAGATGGTGTCTGGTGGTGGCAAAATCAACAAGATGGCAGTTGGTGGTACAAGGATGACAACGGTGAAATCCTTCAATACAAATGATACATCAATCCTATGAAACACGGATACGTGGGATGACCATGAGCGAGCAAGAAGCAAGCATCATCGCTCTGCTTCAACTCAATCCTACCGTTGGCGATCTCGAGGGGAATGCTGCACGACTTGAACGTTTTATTCAGATTGCAGCATCATCTGGAGCAGCCGCTTGTGTCAGTACTGAACTCGCAATTTGCGGCTATCCTCCTCGTGACTTGTTGATGCAATCGACCTTTGTTGAACGCTCTCAACAGGCAGCATCATCCCTCAACGTCGAGGTTCCATCGTTGATTGGAACGCCAACAATGCCGGATCATGAGCGAGGAAAACCCGGAAATGGTGTCGTACTGCTTGGCAATGAAGCGCCCGTGAAAATAGTGGCTCGTAAGCAATTGCTTCCAACCTACGATGTCTTTGATGAGGCCCGTTACTTCGATTCAGATGACCGACCAGGGATTGCTCGGACACTTCTTGGACCTCTTGAATTGGGTGTTACTGTTTGTGAGGATGCATGGCAAGTTGCAGGAGAAACGCCTTCAGAATACGAAACCGATCCCATTGAACAATTGGCTGAATGGGGGCGGCAAGGAGTGCATTTGGATGCAACAGTAAATCTCTCAGCATCACCCTATCATACAAATAAAATCCAAACCCGTCTGCATGTTGCTCGAACAGCCGCAAAGACACTCAACCACCCATTTCTTCTTTGCAATCAGATTGGGGGTAACGACGATCTGCTCTTCGATGGACGCTCACTCGTAGCATGGCCATCTGGGGAGGTTGTCATCGCTCCTTCATGGACAGAAGGTATTCTTCTCGTCGATCTTCAACAATCAAGTGCAACACGGTGGATTTCGTTGGATGATTCCGAAGTAGAACTCCTTCATGTGGCGGCAAACGAAACAGGAGAAGGACGAGAAGATGTTCTTGAGGAACTTGCAGATGCTGTTGTTCTTGGATTGCGAGATTATTGTCAAAAGTCGGGTATTGAACGCATCGTTCTTGGATTAAGCGGCGGAATTGATTCCGCAGTTGCAGCTTGTGTCGCAGCAGAGGCTGTAGGTGCTGAAAATGTGCTTGGACTTTCTATGCCGTCTCGGTTTTCTTCACAACATTCCATCGATGATGCACAACATACTGCCAATGCTCTTGGATTGGAATATGCATCGATTTCAATCGATAAACATCATGCAGGTCTTGAGCAGGGTTTAGCAACATTGCTTGAACAAGGTGCGAAAGTTGCTCAAGAGAACATTCAGGCACGACTTCGTGGAATTCTGGTCATGGCTCATGCGAATGCACAGGGGCGAATGGCGATTGCAACTGGGAATAAATCGGAACTCGCACAAGGGTATTGTACGCTCTATGGCGACATGGCAGGAGGCTATACGCCACTTGGAGATGTTTACAAAATGGACGTCTATGGATTAGCAGAAGTCTTCAATCGCAGGGCGGTCAAGCGTGGCCAAGAACCTCCTGTTAATGATTCGACCATGACCAAGCCACCTTCTGCTGAACTTGCTCCCGATCAACGAGATGATGATACGCTCCCTCCATACGAAATCCTTGATGAAATTCTTCGCTACCATATCGAAGAGGGTCTTGGTGCCAAGGCAATATCGGAGCGTGGATTTGAGCATGCAATGGTTGTCTCTGTTCTTCAACGTCTTGAAGCAAACGAGCACAAGCGTTGGCAAATGGCTCCTGCTCCTCGCGTTTCTTCACGCGCCTTCGGCCAAGGATGGCGCCATCCACTCGCCAGCAGACATGATTGGAGACAATAGTCGATGAACATAAGAGGATGAAGCAGGACGATTCATCATGACCGACCAGCATCTCAACATTGCAGGGTACAAGTTTGTTGTACTCGACGATCGAGATGCGTTACGTCAGCCCTTGAAAGCGCAGTGTGATGAACTCGGATTGAAAGGAACGATTCTTATCAGCCATGAAGGAATCAATATCTTCGTAGCTGGTCCTGAACAAAGCATCGTCGCATTTCGAGCCTATCTTTCCAAAGATGAACGATTTGGTGACATCGATTTCAAAGAATCATATTCTGAACATCAACCGTTTAATCGAATGAATGTCCGTCTCAAAAACGAAATCATCTCTGTTGGCATTCCAAACTTTGATCGAGTTGAATCAATGGATGGACGAATCCTTCCAAAAGAACTTCACGAGAAACTTCTCAATGGCGACGAAGTTGTCCTTTTGGACACTCGAAACACCTACGAAACACGTTTGGGAACCTTTCACAATGCAATTGAATTGGATATCGATACCTTCCGTGCTTTTCCACAAGCCGTTTCCGAACTTGAAGAATCTTTGAAGGACAAAGAGATCGTTATGTTCTGTACTGGAGGCGTTCGTTGTGAAAAGGCCAGCGTCATCATGAAGGATGCTGGATTTGCCAACATCAAACAGCTTGAAGGAGGCATTCTCGGCTATTTCGAGCATGTTGGAGGCGATTATTGGGATGGTGAATGTTTCGTCTTTGACAAACGTGTCGCGCTCCTTCCCGACTTAACCGAGACTGGAACAACGATTTGTTTTGCATGTCGCGAACCACTCACGCCTAAGGAGCAATTGCATCCAGCATACGTACCTGGCGAATCGTGTTCGTATTGTATCGATCGTCGTCAATCCCAGACCATCCATTGATTGTGAATAAGAGTCTTGATGAAGCGCCGATGATTGCGTTAGTTCATGGAACTTCCACAACGTTTGGCTGAACAATTGGAAGGGAAGGAAGGCCCGACTCGGCAAAAAGCAGCACGTCTTGTTGTTGACCTTGCTCGAGTAGCAAAGGCGGAGTCATTTGTCGAAGTCGACCATGCCCACGTTTCAGGCGTCTCCGTAATCACAGGAGGTCACGGTTTGCGTACTTTCCTCAAAGATTTGAGTGGTGACGACAAAGGGACAGTTGTGATTCCGACGACACTGAATTCCGCCGGCTGCGATCGAGAGAAAATGGAAGAGATGGGCATTGCTTGGCCAAATTTCCTTGAACAACAATTTGAGATTGTTCAGGCCTATGATCGACTTGGAATCGAGGCTACATTGTCCTGCACTCCATATGATCGAGGCATTGAAATTGAGGGTGAGACCGCCTCCTGGGCTGAATCGAATGCGGTGTGTTATACCAACACATGGACCTCGCTAATCACCAATCGAGAATCTGGTTTGAGTGCATTAGCCACTGCACTCACCGGGTACGCTCCAGCGTGGGGTTTGCATCTTGATTCAAATCGTAAACCGAACATTCGAGTTGTTGTTGAATGTGCATTGGAAACCCTCTCCGACTATTCCATCCTCGGTGATTGGATTGGAAAAAACGCGAAGCCTGAATGGAACCTACCCTTCGGACCAATGCCGTATGTGGAAGGCCTCGATGATTTCATTTCCTTTGCTCGAAAGAAAGCATTGACTGCTGCAGCAGCGAACTATGGTTCACCAATGATGTGGGTCGAAGGGCACACCGAACTTCCTTCGCAGCCAACTGATTCCATCGACTGGGAAGGGACCCTTGTGTTCAGACAGGTGGATCTTGATGAACGCTATGAAGAACTCAGTCCAAAGGGTAAAGTTGACCTCATCGTTATCGGATGCCCACAAGCCAGTTTGGAAGAAATGCGAACGACGGCTGCCGCTTTACGAACCCACATGGAATTCGGGGAATCCGTCCTCAATCAACGCCTTTGGGTGTTTACAAGCCAAGAGAATTATGCTTTAGCAGAGGCAGATGGTACTGTCTCAATGCTCGAAGAAGCTGGTGCCTTGGTGCTCGTTGATACTTGCCCTGAAGTCACGCCTTACAATCGGGAAAAATACAATCATTTGCTAACGAATTCGATGAAGGCAGAGCACTACTTGACAAGCGGTCTCAATCGTATACCTACGAGCGTTGCTCCAATCGAGGAATGCGTACGACATGCCATCGACCCTGAGCGGGCTAATGGGCCAACACCAACGCTCACCCAGTCTTCGCATGGAGGCCAAGTTAGTGCAAAGACGATACAAGCAGGCCTGCGAACCATCTCTGGGTCAGGTCTGAATTCACAAACTGATTTCTGCATTGAAGGTCGGGCGATGGTGACCGATGTTCCGATTACGTACCTCGGCTACGTCAACCGAGATACTGGTGTGGTTGAGGAAGCAGGACACCCACTTGATGGACGTGCCATTGAAGATACGATTCTGATCTATCCGAAAGGCTCTGGTTCCACTGTTGCTCCGTACGTACTGATGGGGTTATTGTACGAAAACAAGGGGCCGCATGCGATTATCAATCGAGATGTTTGTCCCTTAACGCTCCCTGCTTGCTCGCTCTTGGATGTGCCGTATGGTCATGGCTTTGATGAGGATCCG
>JASLVI010000052.1 GCA_030741455.1 Candidatus Poseidoniaceae archaeon
CCTTTGCTGTTGATTTGGTGAAATTACAGGTTCGAATGAAGGGGAGTGACGATCTACTCTTCGACGTTAGTGATGTCAAGGAAGATGTACACCCGCAAGGTAAGTGGGAAAGTGAAGAGCGAAGCGTCATGGCAACAGCAGAGCCTGATTTCACGTATGACCTCTCATATACCGTCCTACCTCGTGCAACTCGAAAGACAGAGGGTACGCTGAAACTTGAGGAAAGTACCTTCACTGTTGTTGATGCTGATATTTCAAAGAGCTATTCAACGGATACGCTCCGATCTTTCCGACAACAAGGTGTTGAAGCAACCCTATCCGTCAAGAACACTGGTTCAGCAATCATCAATTTGATGCGAATTACCGATGATATTCCTGGTATTTTCGAAACCCCTGACATGGATACAATGGTTATTTCAGTCAATGGAAAAGAATTGTCAAGCGACCAATGGAAAGGGGAACTCTCATCTGGAATTACGCTCGAAAAGGAGCACCGATCACCTGATGGTGACGGTCATACAATGACGCTAACCGTTGGAACGACAGGACCTATTGGTTTGAAACCTGGAAAGAGTATGGAAGTTTCCTACAAGCTCAATGCTCCTGACCCTTCCCCTGCAAATGAACGAGTCGATGCACCTGCTCGATTCCAATTCAGTTCCGAACAATTTGGACCAGTTTGTGTACGAGATGCACCTGAAGCACCAACTATACGAGTCAGCCACCTTCGACGAAACTTCTCCGCAGGAAAACAAGCGATTCCAATGGGTGGAAAGGGGCGATATGAAGTCCTCATCTTGTTTGAGAACAACGGCGACACTGCTCTTCAAGATGTCTTCATCCGAGATGTCATCCCATCGAACTTTGCAATCAAAGACTGGCACATTCGTGGTGCGGGTGGAGAAAAGCGAAGCGATGTTGAAATGTCCACAAACGAAACCGAAGATGGTATTGAAATCACATGGAATGTTCCTGTTGTTGCAAAGGGTGAGCGACTCGACGTCTCCTTTGAAATCAAGGGCGAAGGCGAGATTGATGCTGAAGCACTCAACCGATTCCATGGTGCCCACTTCGGTGATGAACTCGAAACTGAGGATGATGTCTCTGTGGAGATCGAAGAGCCTGTTGAAGAAGAGCCTGTTGAAGAAGAGGTTGCTGAAGAAGAGGCTGTTGAAGAAGCAACCGAAGAAGAGGCCGCTGAAGAAGCAACTGAAGAAGAGGCACCTGCAATCAAATTCCGAGAAGATATTATGCTACGAGTTATGGAAGAGTTTGGCATCACAGACCGAGATGCTTTCCTTGCTCACTCCATGAATTTCGATCTTGACGACAACGGTTACCTCAAGAAGGCTGAATTTGTTGAGGCTGCTAAGGCTTTCACAGCAGATGCAGAGGAAAACGTCGAAGAAATGGAAGCATCCGAAGAAAGCACAGATGATGCAGAAGAGAACGATCAATCTCCGGAAGAAGCAGGGGAAAGTGACATGAAAGACTGTCCAATCTGTAACACTTCAGTTGGTGCGACAGCAATGACCTGTCCTGCTTGTGGATTCACCTTCATTTGATCAGAAAGGCAACTTCCATTGTGGCCATTCCTCATGATCTGAGGAACTACTGACAATGATCAGAACGTTACGTTTCGTATTCTCAAGCAGCGTATTGAGTGGGGTTTGTGTTGACGGTGGAATCACTCCGTCTCGTAAATCAACTGCCAACCATGCTGTCGGATATTGATTCAGCCAAGCATTAAGTTCGGCTTCAATCCCTTTTGGAGGAACTCCTTGTCGAACACTGGCAAGAAATCCCCAATCAGATATGATTCTTCGCTCATCATCAGTCCATAGAAAAATCCGTTCACTGAAACCGATTTTCTCAAGTTGATCAGTGGCTTCATCCTCGGTACAACAAACGGGTCGGCCCGGCATTGGCATTGGTACAGGATATTCCCATGTTTTGTTCACATCAAGAGGTTCCTTCCGGCGCATAACAAAGAGGACAACATCCTCTCGTTTGAATCCAACGGAAGACCAACCTTCATGACCTTCATGCAGCACAGGCGATTTATGGCGAACCGTGCGGCACCTCCACCACCTCCTCCAAATGGTTCAATGTTGACCATGCTGTTGGTCATGATTCTGATGACCTTCCTTATCATCAATCCAAACATTCGTAATGCCTTAGGTAATATGGCTGATCCAGTATTAGCTCCAGTTCTGCCTGAAACAGAATTCTTCATTCTTACCGTTCTTATCCTAGGTACATTTTCAATGACACTCAATACCGTTCTTCGGAATTTCTTTGCTGATCCAATCGAACAGGCGCATATTGGGCATCGTCAATCTCAAGTTCGAAAGATGATGAACGATGGCCGTATGAGTAGAGACCCGATCCTCATGGAAAAGGCAAACACACTTCGCGAGCAAATGATGCCAGAGCAACTTAAGGTTCAGATGAGTGCAATGCGACCAATGATGTTCACAATGATTTTCATCATTGGAATTTTTGCATGGCTTACCACGGCAGTTGAGTCCTTCCGAGTCGATTATGTCTCTCTTCCATGGGCACCAAGGTGGCACCTTCTCGATGACAAGTTCTTGTTCTTCCCCGCATGGATTTGCGCATACATCTGCATGAGCGCTCCACTTGGACGAATTGTCGACCGACACATTAAGTTGATTCGATATCGAAAACATCCAGTTGTTCTCGCCAACGAAAAGTTGAGTGAACCCTTGCTCCATCTCGTCGTCAGTGATGACGGCTCTAAATCGAAACAAGCAACACAACGCAGAAACCGCTCTCGAAAGAATGGTCCAAAGAAGCAAGCGAAATCAAATGCAAAGGAATCTCAACAAAAGACCGAGAAAAAGAAGGAAACTACTGATGAGGTTTGCCCAGAGTGTATGAGCGATGATGTCCAACGCAAAGGACCTCGTAATATGCGCTGTAATGTTTGTTATCACGAATGGGTGTAAGCAATGGTACGCATCACCATCTCTGGACATCCAGGGAGTGGAACAAGCACACTCGTTCAACTCTTGAGCGAAGAAAAAGGCTGGTCTTCACTGAATGGTGGAGAATTGTTTCGTCAAGAAGCAAAGCGTCGAAACCTGAGTTTGGCTGAATTTGGTCAATTATGTAAAGACGATCTCGATGTTGATCGAGAATTGGATGCGCTTCTGAAGCATGAGATGTTGAGAGAAGATGCTGATGCGCCATCAATTGTTGAAAGTCGATTAGCAGGTTGGTGGGCCCATCAACTCGAATTGGACATACCACGTATTTGGCTTGAAGTCAGTGAAATGGAGCGAGCGATACGCGTCCAATCTCGAGAAGGAGGTCAGATCGATGAAATCATTGAATCGAGCAGGAAACGAGCAGAAGTCGATGCTCAACGTTTCCAAGAATTGTATGCTTTGCTTCCTGAGCAACAGGAGCCATACACGCATTGTATCGACGCGACCAGCCTAAAGCCTCAAGAAGTGCTGGCTCGGGTTGTTGAATTAGTGGAGGTTTCACAATGAGTAATACAATCATTCTCGATGATTCAGCAGTAACCGACGATGCAATCGGTGCGTATCCTGATCAGAAAACCATTGAACAGCGTCTAGAGTCTGGTTTTTTCCTACTCGACAAAGGTGCTGGTCCAACATCTCACCAGGTAGCTGCATGGGTTCGAGACATGCTCGAACTTCCCCGACTTGGTCATGGAGGTACACTCGATCCATTCGCAACCGGTGTCTTACCACTCATGTCTGGTAAAGCAATGCGTCTAACCAAACAAATTCTTGAACATGATAAGACCTACATTGCTGTCTTTCAATTCAAGAATGAAATTGAACAAGATGCACTTGATGCTGTCATGGAACAACTGACCGGGCGAATTTACAATGTACCTCCTGAAATTTCTGCTGTTCGCGTTCAAGTTCGAACACGAAAGGTTCACGACTTTACACTTCTAGATCAATCGGCTAAGCGAATCGTTGCACGTATTCGATGTGAGGCGGGGACGTATATTCGTACGATGGCGAGAGATATGGGTCTGTTCTTGGACCAACCAGTAGAATTGAAGGAACTTCGACGAGAAGATTCGGGTCGGTTTACCCTTGATGATTGCGTACAATTGCATGATATCGCTGATGCAATTTGGCTATGGAAGGAGTGCAATGAGGGTGAAGCCTTGCTTCGAATGCTTCATCCTACGGAGAAACTTCTAGCAGGATTGCCAAGAATCGTTGTCAAAGATAGCGCAGTTGCCGCACTTGCACATGGAGCCCCACTCCTTCGACCAGGTATTGTGTCAATTCCAGGTAATCTCTCATCTGGGCAAAATGTACTCGTGACCAGTTTGAAAGGCGAAGCTGTATGCTTCGTCAAAGTCAACTGTGATAGCGAAAGCATCACCAACATGGAAAAGGGTGAAATCGCTCGACCATCAGCTGTACTGATGAGCGATGATGTCTATCCCCGTCGTTGGTAATCAAGCTTCAAAGTACTCTTCGTAAATGAATTCCTCTGTTTCAATTCGTATTTTCAATTCTGACATGTCCCCACATCCATTCCATCAGCCATGCTGAACGACCCCCACAGTCTTGGAACATACTTAGCAAAAAATCTCACCGTTATGAATGTTAACGTCAATTCAGACATTATCCGACATTCGGGGTTCGATTTGGATTTCCTTCCATCAACCAAACATAATTGGCTCATCTTCAGGTTTCCATTGTGGATGTTTGGCCATACAATTACGAAACAATTCATCTTCGAGCATCCGAGATAACCACGAGTGGAGATTCGGAAGAGATAACCCATCAAACCATTCGCGATTTGTGTTGGCAAATTGGCGAACAAATGGTGCGAGTGCTATATCAGCGATTGTACATTCATCACTACAGAGATAGGATGACTCCTTCAGACGATGATCATAGGATTCAAGAAACGACAGAACATGGCTCCTATGTTCTTCAGGTAGTAACGGATTCTCGTAACGATTGTTGTACTTGTAGCGATCTAAATGATGTTTGAATTCACCATCGTTTCCATCGATCAAGGACTTCCATTCACCAACAAGCCATGAATCATCAAGTGCCCACAACATGATATCCAAACTCTCCTCAAGGACGGTTCCATCAGGGAGCAAGAGAACTGGAACTGTCCCTTTTGGGGAAATTTCCATCATATGTTCGGGTCGGTCTCGTAGAACCACTTCTCGTAATTCAACCTGAATACCTGATTGAAGCAATGCCATTCGTGCACGCATTGCATAAGGACAACGGCGAAAACTGTACAGAACTGGTTGATCCATACAAGCATCTCCAATTGAAACTCATTCTACCTTCCGAATTACTTTCCCTTGCTCATCAAAACCAGGCGTATTTGGTTCTCCGTAGTATGCCTTCCCATCGTATTTCTTAACTTTCGCAGGTGCGAATACTGTGAATGCCAAAAGAATCAGGACAAGTGCGATGATACTTCCAATGTAAATAGCCGTTGTAGAAATACCAGATTCGACATCCTCAGTTTCCGTCTTTTCGGGTGATGTCATTGAAAGGGAAGCCTCACGTTCATTGTTTGATTCGTTACGCTCATCGATGACCCCACCGCCATCGACAATTGCGTCGATGGTCATGAAATCACCACTCATTGGTGCTTGGAAACTACATTCAGCCACAGCAATCTCGCCTGGTGCGAGCGTTGCAATCATGTCGATATCAGCGGCCATTCCATTCACAGTACAACGAATTGTCACCATTTCAGCGTCAGCAAAGCCATAATTTCCAACATAAACACGAGCCTTGAGGAACTGACCGTTTTCAACAGTCTCTACTTCTTCAAACGCACCATTGGCATCATCACCTATCTTGAGGTCGGTTACTTCAAGATCAGGCAAAGAAACAACATTGAGGTCGAGAACTCGCTCACTGCATGTCGTTGCATCGCACAGACTCAGCAAGACAGAGGTATATCCAGGCGTAGGTGCAGTCAATGTAAGTGTTTGAGTTACCAAGTCAACATCAACCCATGATCGATTCGCAGTCATTGTCATGTAGGCATCATCACTATCGACATCTGACCATGAAAATGGGATGGTGGTTTCGAGCGCATGTTCGACTTGAACCAACGAAGGGAATTCACTGAGTGAAGGCGCATCATCGACTGATTCAACAAAGACATTGAATGATTCAACGTATGTGTTTCCAGCAGCATCTGAAACGGTCATTTCAATTTGAGAAGCGCCCGATTGTTCAGGTTGTAAGGAGATACGAACCTCACCTTGGTCGAGCGAAACGTCAACTAAGCTTGAATCTGAATTAGCAAAACTCACATCAAGGTCCTCTGGTAGACCTCGATCATCCACGCAACGTGTGAGAAGAGGTACAAAGATTCCACCACCATCTTCGGTAAGATATTGGTCACCAATCAATTGACAAACGGGATCTTCATCATAGTAAATATCGTACCCACCGCTAATATCTATAGAATTTATTTCAAGAGCTACAGTACGTGCACTCCCATCGGAATCCCATGTAAACCATGAACGGATTTCAACTTCAATATCGGTATCCCCACCAAGGAATGTGTGACCAATTGGAATTTGAAGCGAGAACTCTCCAACCTCGATTGGATAATTTTCAACGTTTACATCATTGACGGTAATGACCCACTCGGAGTATGCTGGATCCAATCCAGAAACATCACCATAGATTCGCCCATTGATTGAAAGTGTAGGGTCGTTCAAATCAATGTGAACAGACACGATACAGGCAACATCGGTAGAAACACGAACTCGAACATACGCATCGTTTGGAAGCACCTCTTCCGAGTACATTGAATACGAACTAAATGCGACACCATCTGATGATGTTGCATATTGAACCGTAACATTTCCTTCTGTTCCTGATTCATTGACAGTAAAATGAATTCGTCCGAGCGATTGGGCTGCTGGCGCCATAATTGGTTCGCTTGTCCAAGTTCCTATGGTTTGTCCATCATTTGATTCTAAGCCACAAATGGAGAGTGACATCCCATTGTATTCGCCTACGCTCAAATCCACATCAAGAACAGGTAGTTCATGACCAGTAGCAACCGAAACGGCCCTTGCAACTTCACCACCGTACCATGGCGTTTCCATCGTTACTTCAATACCAATCGCATCCAATTCGAGACGAGCATCATCCGTTTGACCAACAGAGACGTAATCCATGGTGAATTTTGCCGTAGAAAGCATCGACCATGTCCATGAATCAACCGCTGAGATATCGTACTTGTAATGAGATCCATTGATGTAATCAAGTGCTGAACCCGTGTTTGACCAGGTACGAAGAATATCGGTCCCATTTGACCAATCCATTGAGAGTCGTACAGAATCGATCAACAGTGCGTCCGTGATTTTGAATGCAAGAACGACGCTCACATCCGTAATGACATATTGAGAAGACGAAGCGACATCAAAACTCTGAACGGACATAACAGGTCCTGTTGACCACATAAACAGGCCATCAGGTGAACCGATCACATTCTCAGAATCTGACGGACTTGTCAATCCCCAGTAGGGGAGTGTATCCGTATGTTGTGGACGTTCGTGAACCATCGTCAATCGTTGATCTGCCACCATAGAATCCGTGTGAGATGCTGGTTGGGATGTGAATGACGTTGTCGCACCTACAACCCATTGATTTTCATCGCTCAAATCACCTTGAGGAAACAAATCATAGGTTGCAGTATCATGAACTGAACGGGCTGTTGTGGTCGAGAGCAAAGGTACACACAGTGCACAGACCAAAAGCGTGAACATCAACAGAGCATTTTCCTTCCGTCGCATGTACCATAGCATTAGGTGATAGCATTTCAAACAACGGGTTTCTTGATACGACGACGGATTGTTGAAATACCACGCCAATGACGGACAACTCCCCATGGCTGTGGTGGTGTAGGGGTTAGCACGGCAGATTGTGGTTCTGCCAGCCCGGGTTCAATTCCCGGCCACGGCCCCATTCATTCCAATTCATCCGAATCGATGGTATGGCCCATTCGCTGAACTTTGGTTTGCAGGTAGTGGAGGTTATCCTCTCCAACGCCAGCCACCAATGGAACCGTTTTTGCAACAACAATGCCATGCTCTTCCAACTGCTTGACCTTGTCAGGATTGTTGGTTAACAATGCGACATCATTGATTCCTAAATCGTTGAGCATGGTAGCAGCAATCTGATAATTGCGACCGTCAGCAGGATGTCCAAGAATGAGATTTGCATCAAGCGTGTCCGCTCCGTGGTCCTGAAGATGATACGCTTGGATTTTCGCATGCAGTCCAATTCCACGCCCTTCTTGACGCAAATAGAGTAGACAGCCCCATCCATTGTCAACAATCGCTTTCATTGCAGCATTCAATTGCGGACCACAATCACATCGTAGCGATGATAACGCATCGCCAGTAAGGCACTCTGAATGAACCCGTAATAAGACGGGATCTGGCCCCTTCATATCACCTAACATTAGTGCAACATGATCAAATCCTGTTGCTTCTTCATGATAGACATGAATATCGAACTGCCCCCAACGTGTGGGGAGTTTTGCAATACTTGGAACATCACTCATTCGCTTTCACCTCGATGAGAAAGGCATATTCGCCTTCATGTGAGTCTACGGAAAGTAGTTCATGAGGTGTTCGGCCAACCATTAAAGGAATATCATGAAGCGTTTCCGGATCGCTAGCAAGAACTTGGAGAATGGAGCCAACCTCCATTGTTGACAGTGCTTGTTTGGCTTCTGCAACTGGAACAGGACAAAAAAAGCCGAGCACATCGAGAAGATGTGTAGCATCCTTCTCGCCCACCATAGAGGGTTGTCCAACCCCTTCTTTTTGAACACATCCACAGTTAAGGTTCAATTGACACAACACGTTGAAGAGGAGCAAGCACAAGCACATCTCAATGGGTGAGGCTGCTTCGGCTAGAGATAGCGATGACATGAGTTGGAGTGAAGTCGCTCAACTTGGCCTACGCTACGGAAAAATTCCGCTCGCACTTCTCGCAGTAGAAGCATTGTACTGGTTCATTACCCAACCGTCCGATACGCTCGCTCTTATCCAAGTCACAGAAGCCTACATTTGGAATGAAGTCACACAATTGATGTTCGGTGAAGGCGCTTCAACACTTAGCACACACAATGGATGGATGACTCGAATTGATTTCTACCATGAATCATTTCCAGAATTTGATAATCAGGTTGGCCTCTATGTTTCCGATGAATGCGCTGGCGTTCACGAAATGATTTTTCTCTCAACACTTGTTTTGATGACAGATGGTGTAACGCAGCGTGAGAAGTTCAAAGCCGTAGCAGTCATGTGTGGAATTGTCTATGTCCTCAATATCGTACGGCTTGTTGCCTTCTATCCTATCGCTGTTGAAGGATGTCTTGCTAATCCAAACCAACCTGATTGCTTGAACAATATGTGGAATTTCCACACCTTCGTCTACCAATGGGGTTTCCTGATCGTCCTTTTGATTATGTGGCTTGTTTGGTTCAAGTATG
>JASLVI010000053.1 GCA_030741455.1 Candidatus Poseidoniaceae archaeon
CCATTCTCTCAGATTCGAGAATCGTTCATCCAAGTCAATGGTTCCATCTTGGTTGCAATCGTAACTATCACCATCCGAATCAAGGTTCACATCTGTTTCGATCAATGGATTCAAACCCCAACGGTTCTCATTCAAATCCCAAGAGGTGAACCAATACTCGAAACCATCGTACATTCCATCATCATCTGTATCAGGATTGGTCGGATCGGTCATTCCCAAAAGCAACGAAATGAATACATTTGGAGGCTCACCTGCTTGCCAAGCATTGAAATCGTCCAACAAACGCTTACCTCGTGAATCTTTTGAAATTAAGATTTGGAACACACGCTGTGCCTTTTTTGTAGGTTGTTGCACATCACCATCTTCATGCATCAGTGGAGCGTCAGCGGGCGCATCGATACCATTCTGAGGATTTGATGTTGCAAGAGCGAATTCCTGAAGATCGACCAATCCATCATTATCGCTGTCAAAGGTACCATCGCCTGCGACGACTGGATTAAGCGTCCAGGTTTGAGCCGAAAGATTCCAAGCAGTAAATAGCAATTCCAAACCATCAATTATTCCATCACCATCAGTATCGACATTGTTCGGGTCGCCAGTTGGCCCAGTAAGGTTGTATTGATCAGAAGTCATGTACGTTCCAAACGAGTAGGTTGTGGATGCTGAGGGCCATTGTTGGAAGGCATAAGCCGATCCGAGCGTCGTGACGAACCATTGCGGAGAGGAGCGATTTGAATTGGTTTCCGACAACTCAGCAGAGATGAGATTGTACTCTTCCCAATTGGTCATACCATCATCATCAGCGTCAAGCCATCGATCGATTGGTTGGAGTGGATTAAGTGTCCATTCATCGCCGAGAACATCCCAACGAGCGAACCAAATCTCCCAACCATCTGGCATTCCATCTTCATCTGTATCTGCACTGAATGGATCCGTAGAACCTTTTTCGATTGAAATTTGACCCGCGAGAATAGCACCGCTCGCTCGTGTTGCAAAGTCTGCTTCTGGTTCACCAAAATCAGAGATGTTGTTGAACAAATCAGTTGTAAATCCATTTGGAAGTTCTGTACCATCAAGAGACTGATTGTTCAGGAAAAGACCTGAGCGAATGTGGTATTCAAGATAATTGACAAACATTTCATTCGGTGTGAGAACACCGTCTTTGTTGACGTCATATCCATCTCCATCAGGATTCTCAAACATATCTGAACCATTCAGTGGGTTAACACCGATGCGCAGAGGCGACCACGTGCACTGACTATCTGCTTCCCATCCGTCTGGCAAGGTGTCACCATCCGAATCGACGAGATTAGGATCTGGAATGGACCATAATGCGACAGATTCAGGCGATTCACCGAACTCTTCCAACAGATCTCCATTCAGACCGGCATCTCGTACAAGTGACCATTGATACTCACAAAGATTTGCCAAACCATCTTGATCCGCATCCCACGCAGCATCCTCTGCTCGAGTTGGATCAAGCGACCAGTTATTTCCTCCATTAAACGAATTACCAACCCATCGACGGTGCTGGATTTCCCAACCATCCGGCATTCCATCACCATCGGTATCAAGTACCGTTGGGTCCGTTTTGACATCGACTGAATTGAGGTTCTGATAGGTCGTACGTGCTTGTTCCCCAAGTGTTTCATCGCAAATGTATGCAAGCTGTGGATTGTAGTAGCAGTCAAAATTGGTTTCCAGAAGGAAGTATCCGAAGAATTCTACACCATCAAGCAATCCATCCATATCGGAGTCGCTCTGGTTCGGTAGAGTTGAATTGTAACCTTCAGGAGTTCGAGCCACATATCGATATTCATCAAGATTGGTCCAGTTTCGATCGATTTGCCCATCGCCGTTGAGACGCAAACCATCCACGTCACCATCGAGCAGTGCATCCCATGGATCGGTAGGGTCAAGTCCGTAAGCGAGTTCCCAACCATCTGGCATTCCATCGCTGTCTGAATCATTGGCGCCGGGATCCATCAACTCAAGATTGGCGAATCGACCAGGAGCGGCTGCACCGAGAATGTAGGTCTCACCATCACGAACCATCGTCGCAATGGAAGAGATCTCACCAGGCATTTCCGAATTTGATTGTACTCCATAAACATCCACATCGTTGCCTGCAAGGACCCAAAGACCCGCAGATGAACCGATTAAGACCTCATTTCCGGTAGGATAAATCGCATGGATATTATTTGAGTTGGCAAGTTCGTCTGCATCGTCACCAGGATGCTCGAATAATCCTCCAAAGGACATGGCATTGACTTCAAGACTGAGACGGTGGAGGCCCGAAGGCGTTCCAATCCACAGAACTGTTGGGTTTTGTGAACTTGGACCATCGAGTTTCAGAGCTTGGACCGCAGCAGGGTTGCCTGTCGCACCGAGATTGAGGGTGCGAATGTCATCGATTCGGTTTGATATGTTGGAAGGATTTGGATCGAAGAAGAATCGCCATGTTGGGGATGCATCATCTCGTCCAGTTGCTGATTCAAGCGTCATTAAACCACGTTCAGTTCCAACATAGAGGACGAGGCCTCCGCCAGGGACCGTTCCGTGCTCCAACTCAGTGACCACCACTTCATTTTCGGCTAGGGCCGTTTTGAAATTCGCCCCCAAATCATAAATTTGTGTGATAAGGCCTCCTGCATTCACTTCGAAAACCATACCATCACCGTGTGCCCCCAAAGCAATGAGTTGCTGACTCGAGCCTTCGATAGCGAGTTGATGGATAGCGAAAACTTCGACGGCTTCGGATGAGGACCATGATTCAAGTGGTTCAATAAATCCATCCACTTGGATAGCAGCCACGTGGACACCGTGTGATGTTGCGATTGCAATCGAATGAGGGCCTGTGTCTGCCTCTACGAAAACCGCCTCATGACCGATGATTCCTTGTGGGAACCAGTGATTCTGCGTCGTCTGCGTTGTGTAATCAATGGTCGTCAGACCATAGCGTGTAAGATAGTGAGCCGTAGTATCATCGACCAGAATACTCCTGACATCATGGTGCATAATCGATAGAGAACCCGGAACAGCATTGAATGTTAATGGATATTCATGGAAGGACGAATCATTGAGGCCAAGTTGTACTTCTCGAAGACCTGAGCGAACCGTGTTTCCTTCATCATTGTGAACATAAAACTCTTCAAGATTCGAAAGTGCTTCTCCTAAACTCAAAGCTGAATCTGTACGGCTAACATCGGCAGAGACCAATCCATCTCTGTTCAAATCCCAACCATCGCCATCATCATCAAGCAAAGCATTGGAACGGTTCAATGGGTCAAGGCCAAAGTGTACTTCCCAACCGTCTGGCATTCCATCACCAAACGAAGGGTAGAGGGGGCGAACGGCAAAACCGTCCCAACTGTACCGGTCCGAATCATCGAGGAGAGGATCAGTCCCCAGCCACAAATCTTCACCAACAACACCGGTTACGTTCTCAGTGCACGCTGATAAAATATTGACAAATGAAGCGTTGACGCCATTGGTGATAAACGGCCATTGTGTCAACGTGGAACCTTGTGGAAGTGTTGCAGAACACCACAAACCATCCAATTCGGTTGTGAAATTTCCTGGCATGCCGTATTGGTATTCTTCAGGTGAAGTGTATTTTTCAGCAACAGAAAGGAAACCATCTCGATCAACATCGAACCCGTCTTCGTCGGGATCATCAGTTTGGTCACTTGCGTTCAATGGATCGAAATATGGACAGATGTAGCGTTGAGTCTCTTCATCAAATCCACCTGCTCGATCACACATCCAAACTTCAAAACCATCTGGCATTCCATCGCCATCCGTATCTGAGACTCGCGGGTCAAGATAGATTCTGTCGCCATTTTCGTCAAGACTTCCTGTGAGGCCACGAGTAAAACCTGGATCGTTGCAGTTAACTGGATAGGGCCAACAATATTCTTCAGTATTGTTGAGACCATCTCGATCCGTATCCAAATCAGCGTCTGGAGTCGTCATGTTCAAACCTTGCATCTGAACAATGCGTCCGTCAACGGCTGAGAAATTAATCCAATCTTGGAAGAGAATCTCATGAACATCAGGGATTCCATCCGTATCTTCATCGGTGTTGAATGGTATGTCATCAGGATTGGTATTGTCCGGATGAATGTTGGATACGGGAGAGATAACAGGGAACTGAGACATGAAGAGAAGGGCTGCGATTACCGCAAGAGTCGAGAGTATCGTTGTCTGGCTCCTACGCAATTGCATCACCTACGGCCCAACGCCCCAAGGAAACTCCTTGTCTCCACGCTTATAGCAATGATGGAGCGTTGTTCATACACCGATTCTCTCAATACTCCTTCAAAATAGCCAAAATCATTCGTTTCAAGCGGTGTATTCAATATCCGTCTGCGCTCGCCTATGGACGATTCAGATGGGCATGTCGATTACGCACCTCGGAACAGGGAGTCGCGGTAACGCCACGCTCCTTAGTTCAGGCTCGTCACACATCCTCATCGACCAAGGTTTCAGCGGTGTACAACTGGAAAAGCGACTTAACATGCTCGATGTATCGCCAACCGAATTGGAAGGAATTGTCATCACGCACCACCATGGCGATCACGGCGGTGGTGCATTGATTGCACAGAAACGCTGGGGAATTCCAGTTTATGCCAATCATAGAACATCAGCAGAATTGGGGTTGTTGGAGCATCATACACATCAATTCGAAGCTCTCGATGTCTTGCAATTCGGAAATGGGATTTCGTTGCTTCCTGTCCCAGTCCCACACGCTGGAGCGGACAATGTCGCCTTTGTTGCGAGTCACGGTGGCGAACGTTCTGCGATCATCACCGATCTGGGTAGTTGGACGAATGAACTGGTACATCATGTCAAGGGATGTCAGCACATCGCAGTCGAAGCAAATTACGATCGCAAGAGATTGATGTCAGGCCCATATCCTGCTTCGCTTAAAGACCGCATTTCTGGCCGTGGCGGACACCTTTCCAATGCACAAACTGGTGCATTCCTCAACCAAGTTTGCACAGATGCAACACGTAGCATTACGTTGACACATCTTTCTGAAATGAACAATGCACCACATCTCGCTGAATCAACCGTCTTGTTTGAAATCGATGAGGTTTTTGAAGGTGACATCAACATCTCCCTCCAAGACGGGCCACAGTTTTCCCATTTTATTGGGCGACGTGATGGAGATGGATTTGCTACGAACGCTATTCAACGAATTCAACGAAATTTGCCCTAAGACAGCGACCATAAGGTCAATACCTAAATGCAGCCGAACGACTACGCTCAACAAGGGGAGGTCATGATGCATCGCCAGAGAACTGCCGAAGACGATGATGCCGTCAGTGAGATTCTCGGCGTCATCATGATGCTTGCAATGGTTATCACCATTATGGGCGGCGTCTGGATATTCCTCAACCCGTACCTCGTTGCCTTTCACGACAACACCAACTGGAACAGTGCGAGCAACATCGCAGACCGTGTTGAAGACCGCATTGATGTTGTAGGAGATTCACCAGAAGGGACCGGTACACAGCAAGCATTGTCGCTCAAATCTTCATCGATTAGCCCAGCAAATCTTGTAGAAGAATGGATGATTGCTTCGGATTTAACACCGCATGAGGTGGTCAAGGTCAATGAATTGAATGCAAGTTCATTCCAATTTATGGCACTCAATGAAACCGTTACACATATTTCAGTTCAGAATCCAACAAATGTTTCAACGTTTGATGTCACCTCTGGATTCGATTGGACGACCATCGATCACAACCTTGCTAGTGAAACATTTCTCATCGTCGATTTCTACAACGCAGGTGATGTGCACGTTCATCGCTGGTCCCGTTTTGTTCTTTCAGGACTGAGCATTAGTACTGCCATCGATGGAGGGTTGAATCAAATCGCTTTGATCAATGATGCTAGAATTTCCAAGAATCCAACCACGTCCTGGTCCATTGAGGAAGCACCTCGTCTCCGACTCGATACGCTTGTCGATGGTTCAACTCGCCTTTCGCTTGTCTTAACCGATGTCCAGTTGAACGGCGCGATTGAAAACGGACCCAACGTAGCGTTCAAAGTTGAGTCTCTTGGGCCAATCCAATTGTTTACAGGTGAATCATACAATCTTCAGGTCAAGGTCAAGAACACGCTGCACTCGGTTATCGACCCACAGTATAATGAGATCTGGCTCAATGATTACACCATCAGCCGTGCTGCTGGTACACTCGACGAATATGTGGGCATCAAGCCGTACCAACGTGCGAGTGGAATCGATGGTTTGACCGTGCAAACACAAGGTCAACCCCTTTCGCTTGAAATCGATGTCCGAAGATTGGTGGTGAACGCATGATTCAACTCCAACGTGATGAAGAGGCGGTATCAGCAGCCATTGCGACGGTGCTTCTCTTTGGAGGCGTCATATCCATCATCAGTTTGATGATGGTCACGATGATTCCCGTCATTGAAGAGCTCGAAGGAAGTGTTGAGCGCCATGACATGTCTGCTCAAATGATGCAGTTTAACCAACAAACAACGACACTTGCTGAACAAGGAATGCCTGGAGATGTCGTTACGCAAGAGTTCGTCCCCGTTGATGGAGCATTGTCATGGGACTTGATGCGCAGCGGAATGTGGTATACTTCAACATGGGAAGAGGACCACTCATTCCGAATCAGAGACGTCTTAGATTATGATGACATGCTCAAGATACGTCATCCAGAGTCGACCTCGTCAACCGCCTGTTTTTCAGATCTGCGACTGGGCCCAGACCGACCGTATCACTACACGGCTCCGGCTTGGTCGGACAGTGTTGTCCTTACAACTAAGCCAGGACTAAGTTTCCCGCTTGGCCCAATTGACGTAGAGGTGTTACGTAATGGAGAGGTTCAACATACTGCTGAACTGTTCGTCGATGATGTCCTCGAATGGAATTTTGATAATGCAGACTGGTCGATTGAAGCCTCTCAGGAACTTGTCGTATACTGGATGCGCGGGGAACAGGGGACCAGCGAAGTCCGACCATCGGATGCGAACGCAAACGGTTTAGGGCGCTCATGGGCCTTACCACTACCTGCAGGCACCGTTCATCTAAACGCTGTTTCAGAAGACCTCATGATGATCAATGGCAACGGTGTTTTTGGTGATTTTTCAGAAATCGCATTACAGTCGGACTTACTGAATGTTGGAACAAACTGGAACAAGACCATCGTACTTGATGCAGCACAGGTCGTCCACATTACGACAACGAGTGATGCACAACTAATGCTTTCCATTGGAGGAATGGATGGTGCAACAGCATGGAAAAGTCGAACCGGCTCGATGCATGGAACATCCTTCATACCCCCTGCTCAATCAGGCCATCTGCTTCTCTCAAATCCAAATTCAGAAATTGCAACAATCACATGGAGAGGCTCTGGAATAAGCATTGATCCGATGAGTAGTTATTCTGTATCTTGGCCACCGGCAGGCCTTGATGGTGCGAGTTATTTGCAGAGTGACATACCTGTTTCAGTCACCTGGACGAGTGCAGGCAACCCGATTGGTGCATACGAATTAGGAGCGAGCGACACAGGTATGGAATCAGGAATTCAAATGCATTCAAACAATTCAAACGCATTTAATCTTGAACTTCGTAGCAATGGTGAACAATCGATGATGAATGTTTCAACCAGTGATGACAATTCAACTGTCCTCAACATTGGTGAAACACTTACTATTCCAGTGAATGGGGAATCAATCTATGTGAATACCACAAAAGGGCACGGTGTTTTTGCCATGGCAGAACACGGTTCAATCGGTCTTCATGATGCCTTCCATGATGGTGCAAGACGTTGTGTTTCAATCGGAGTGACTGCTTCTGGATGGGTTGATCTTACCATGCCATGGGCGAGCATGGGTGGCCGAAGTATTGTCGATTTGCAAACAGCATGGAAATCAGGGGCATTCCCCTCAAGTTTGCACATTGAATTGTATGGTTTGATCGTTGAGGAACCGTACACACCAATCGGAAGTGCTTGGGTCATGCAAATTTCTCGGTTTGTCTATGAATTTGAATCATCAGTTACAGGAATGGAAGTTGCAATGAGCGGCGGCGCAGTCTTGACGAATCATCCAGAATTTAACCCAACAGTTCTCGTTGCACCTTCGGATCGAGGTGGCCCTGGACCACGATTTGCAGCAACCATACCCGCACTCCATCCGACCAGTGATTCCGCATCTGGTGGAGGGACGCTCTCGATGGAAGTCACGTTGACCAAACGGATGTCACTTGCGAGTGATGTTGCATATGAAGTTCGTCGCGGATGGGCTGAACCCTATGGCGGTGCAATCGCTCAATCTGCAACCGATGGGTTGGAAGCAAGTGAAGATTGGACCATTTATCCCGGACGACTCGATTTGTTGAACGACTATGTGGGCTGGGTTCCAGACCCTGGCTTTGGGACCGTTGAATCTGTTTGGCATACTGCTGGAGAGCCGATTCAATTTTCGTTGCAGATCTCTTCCCTTGACGCTCATGTTTCCGAGGTGATCGCTTGAACATAACGTCCCTTCAACGAAATCGCGAAGGTGCAGCAACTGAGCTCGGCTATGTCTTCACGTTCCTACTCGGCGTTCTCCTCTTGACCATGTTCAGCCTGTGGATATATGATATCGAATCGGCGACTCGAGAGCGATGGAATGAGGAAGCGATCGATGCAAACATGAACGATTTGTCAGCAGCGATTGAACGAACAGACGTCGCTAGTCGAATTGACAATTCCTCTTATGCAGAACGCGTGTATTGGAGGACAACAGAAGCAGATGAATCTCAATTTACGCTCGAATTAACCGACACAACGTTGGTTTTGTACGATGCGGAAGGTGAATTAGACACAGAACGTTCGCTTTCTGGTACTTCTTCAGCACCACACATGGGTACTGTTGAATTGGCTGGAGTTCAATCCATCTGGATTGTATATCACAATGGTGTAATTTCACTCGAACTCGATCGGCCGATGTTTTAGCGACCCATAATCGCAGAGTGTACTTGTGATTGAACTTCTCTCATTCGAGTACGTGCACCAAGTTCTCTAAA
>JASLVI010000054.1 GCA_030741455.1 Candidatus Poseidoniaceae archaeon
ACTCAGGCTTCGTCTTCATCACCAAGAACAGACATCAAGGATGATTGTTCTGCAATTCGATCTTTAACGGCTGCCCGTCGTCCTCGACCAACAAGGTAGAGAACACCGAATAGTGAGAACGTAAGCAAGACGATCATGGTTGGCAGTGCAACCTTGCCGACAACTTCCCCTGCAACATCCAAGAATGGATTCGAAGAGCCGAGTTCGTTTGAAATTCGGACGATGTTATCGCCTTCATCTGCTTCGACAATGTTGTTTCCAGGATCGACAACAACGTAGACGTTCTTGCTACCTGCGGTGACAGGGTAAAGCATGTACAACTCAACTGTGCGCTCATCACTGGCGTCATCTGGCTTATCCAAAGCACCGATAATTTGGCGCATAACGATGCTTTCTTCATCACACATGTTGTTGTTTTTACGAATTTCCTTCATCATATCGTCATCATCATACTCACAGAGAATAACCTCGATATCCGTAGCATGAACGTTTCCAGTATTTGCAATCACAACCTTGATTGGAATTGACTCTCCAACATCTGCGGAATCGTCGAGAGGTTCTGCAGATTGGACTTCAAGATCTGGAGCACGTAGGTTGATGGTGACGATCTTCTCGTTGCTATCCAGCAAATCTCCAACCCATGAAGGCGTGTCATCGTAGTCTCCGCCTTGCTCTGCGTTACCCATCATTGAGACGACTTTGAGTCCCAAGCTTCGGGTGAGCAATTCTGCACCAGGATCGACAGCAACGATGGCGACCATTGTGTACGTTTCATACGGTGCCATCTCAGGCAATCGCCATTCATCAATATCTGACAAATACACACAGCTGTCCACTGGGAAGGAAGATGCGGTCGAAGTTGTAACGACGCAGTCTTCTTCGCTTTCAAGATCGAGTCCGACCTGCCGAATGATACGCCATGAGACATCCCAACCAGTCAACGTGCCCATGCCTGGTTCTTCCTCGACAGTAATATCTGTGCCTGAACGAGTTGAGGTATGGTTGTTCAAGGTTGGTACATCAGGAACGTTACCTGCGTTTGTTATGTTGACAATGAATCGGACAACACGGCCTGGGGCGGAAGTCTTCACATCGTTCTCAACGGTTGGGTCCATCGAAATTTGCATATCGCGGAACTCACGAACTGTTACGGTAAGTTCGGTGACATCTCGTAGGCGAGTCATACGACCTGCTGCATCCTCATCTTTCTGTTCAGACTTGGTATGGAAGACAACTGTGTAGTCGCCTGCAGGTACCTGTTGAGGGATGTTCATGAGGACGTCAAACTCTTGAAGAGAGCCTGCATCCAATTCCTCGAGGGTGTTTCGTGGAATGACAATGTCCCAAATGACGTCGACACCAGATGAATCTGTAACACGTGCGAGGGTGTAATCGAATCGGTCAGGCCCGTTGCCGTTGTTGTTTACCGTCGTTTTGAGAGTAATCGGCTCGCCGGGGTTGACCGTAAGTTGATCATCGTCATCGAGTGCGACATCCGTTGACAATCGGAACACATGGTCGACGTCCACTTGGAGAATCTTCGCAGCAGAAATCTTCGGGTAACCCTTCAGATGTGCTTTGAGCGTTACGGCTTTACCAAGACCTGCGGGAGCGTCATCAGGAGCACAAATCTTCACCTTGACGATGTGTATACGAACAGTATCTCCTGACAAGAGAACCCATGGGTAAGAGACGCCGTCAGGATTCAAGGTGAGTCCGTTCGGGAAGATTACTTCGGTGGTCCAATTGTCTTCATTTTCTGTTGTTCCTGGAGTTGTAAAGACGAGATCGCCTGAATCGAAGTACTTCTCAACTGGAATTTCAAACACATGGCAGTTTGCTGGTGAGGCTGGATTCAAGGCATAAGGGAGTGGCGTGACAACGGCTTCTTGATCTGTGAAGTTGAACACGATGTTATTGGAAGAACGGATTGAGACAAAGACTCCTAGTTCAAGAATATCATAGGTTCCCTTTTCGACAGACTTGATCGGTTCGCCAGCAGACCAACCCTTCAACAAGATGACGAATGCACCCGGATCTTCCGATGTTGGTACATCGATTTTCAAGTTCTTCGTTACTGTCTGTTGTGGATCGAGTTGCACGCTGAGAGGGAAGTCAACATCCCATGCGAATGGAAGCAACCACTCTTGCCGACCTTCCAGGGTTTGAGGATCCCAGAAGAGGAAGGTATCTGCAACGTTTCCTGTATTGGTAATCGTAATCGAGAAGATGGCTGATTGACCCTGTTCAACATCTGCAACGCTATGCGAGGTGTCAAGATCGATTCCATGCACGACGTCCATGAGTGTGAGTGTTGTAATCTCAGAGCGGATTGCTGGGTCCTTGTACGATTTTGCATCGACACGAATTTCTGCGAGTTCATCAGCATTGGCCTGATAGATCGATGGCGCTCGTACTCGGAGATAGAATCGGATTGATTCGCCACCTTCGAGGAAAATCTCGGTATCTGGGAAAATTGCTGTGTGGTTGTCAGCGAAGAACAGCGTTGCTGTCCAATTCGTTGGTACACCTGTAATATTCAATCCATATGAGTCTGCAACCAAATCCTTCGGACCAGGAGTAGAATTGTTCATCGTTAGATTGTAGATGGTTTGTTCGCCGGGTTCAATCACGTGATAGAACGTTTCACCATCATCAAATTCTACATCAACTTGTCCAGTCAATACGTGAGAGTAACAAATGGTGAATCGATTGTTGTTCGTTTCATCACTGCATTTGTTCGTATCGGACCAAGCAACGTGAGCGCCGCTACCAAGATCGTTCGAAAATGCGGGAGGCATTCCTATGCTTGGTTTGTAGCCTGAATTCGGGCCTAATTTATTGGACGACCATGATGTGATTGCAACCGTTTCCCATGGATCCAAAGCCGTGAGGCCATCTCCCTCAAGAGAGGTATGATTCAATCGAACATAGAGAAGTTCTTCGCCAGCTGAAGTGTTACCTGAATCAACCCACGCGATGTGGACTTGGTTTTGGTCGTCGGTCAAAATTGATGGGAAGACTGAGTTGCCGCCCCAAGGAGCATTTTGCGGTATTCCGGCATTGGTTTCGACTTCCGATATCGGCGTATCGTTAATCTTCTTGATCGCATATGTGGAAAGACCGTCATCACGACCGTCGAATTCTCCAGCACCTTGTAGTCGGAGTTTTGTGTAGTAAATTTCGTAGTTAACGTCCTTTTCAAAACCATAATCTCGGCCATCCATCCAAGCGATGTGCGTGTTACCTTCCATGTCAACACCGATCGATGGGTGGAACGAATATGCGTCATCAATGGTGACGCGAGTATCGTTGACAACAACGAGATGTCCTTCTGAACCCTTTCCAGTGTCTTCGATATAATTGCCGTTTTGAGCAACCGTTCCTGAGACTCCTGGGGTCCAGCTAGGATCGTTGTTCATCTTGCCGTATGGGTCTAGAACAGACATGTAGATTTCACGAGAGTTGTTGGTTGAGATGTAAACCATTGCTTCGACGAGAAGAGACATCTGACTTGCGCCGCCACTACCTGATGGGAACTCGTATACTTGGCCACCAGCATCGGTTGAACGGATGGTGTTGCCTGGGCAATTTCGTGTCGCTGTGCTTTGAACACCGTTTGGACATTGTGCAAGATCTTTGAAGTGCGATTGGACACTCGTTGCGCCACCATAGGTTTGTCCATACATACCGACTGGAACAACGCCAGCGTTGACACAGTTATCGTGTGCCTCTTCGATGGAGGTCGTATCGTCAGCCTGTTGTGCTGGGTCCCCGTCTTTTGGCCCTTCGTCAGAAATTGGGATTGCAATCTTGGTAGCATTCGGGTTCCACTTGTGGTCGTCTTGCGTTGGTGGGTTTCCTGGGACGTTTCCTTGTGCATCCTTCCAAGAGAGACAGGCCCAGTTGGTTCCAGGGCCCCAATCTTCACCGGAATAGCCTGAGTATGTGTTTCCATTGTAAACAGTACCTGGGAGTTTTCGAATACCACCAGAGTCATCCCCTGGAGTTGTTCCGAGTGCCGTGGAGCGTGGGCCAGCATTCTTGTTGTGTGTAGCACAGTTTCCACTGCTTGCAGCACCTGGCAAGGTGTTTCCAAGACCATAAATGGTCTCGTAAACGGTCATGTTTCCTTCCTCGAGCATTGGCTTGAGACCTTGGAAGTAGCCTCCAGCGGCGAAGTTACCGCCGTAGATAACTGTGCAAACATCTGCCCACTCGGAGTACATCGATCCTGAGGTGTCGACGAGGAAGACCAGTTCGACCTTACCACCACGAGTGTCGTCCCATGCGATTTGAACCAAATCGTTGGAGTCGACGATGATGTCTGGATGGCCTTTGTGGCCGATGATAGGAGTGAGGAGCGTGTCTTCAAAGAGTGTTAGAACCGAGCCCCCGTTGTATTCGGGTTGAATCATTGAGTAGTAAATTTGAGGTTGGTTGAAAAATCGTTGCAGCTCATCATAGGAGTCTTGCCATGCAATGTGGAGGTTTCCTTGACTGTCGACATCGATGGATGGCCAATCACGATCTTGGGCGCGCATGGAGATGATGGTGTCATCGATTACGGAGATTGCCGAATCCAAAGCAGCCATCCCATCAAGAGGTGCGAGATATGGGTTAATCGAGGTGTACATGATCTTGTGTTGGCCTGACTTATCAGCCCATACGAGATGGATTCGATCATTGTCGTCGATGACCATGTCAGGGTGCCATACTTTGTGAAGACCCGGGTTGGTGATTTGCGTCGCATCAATCAGGGTTTCACCGCGTGGTGAAAGCATGGAGTAGTACAGGTGCTGGGTATTTCGAGCCCAAATAATGTGAACGTTGCCTTCGCTATCGGAAGCCACAGCAGCTTGGTTGTCTGATGCCGTTCCACCATCCACAATACGGACGGCTTCTGTAATGACAACTTGAGATGCTTCTGCTTGTTCTGTCCCGATAACCATTCCTGAAAACAAAGAGAGTAGGAAAAGGCTGACGAGGGTAATCGATTTGGTAGTTTGACGCATGGTATCACCTGTGTGACTCATAGCATTGTTTACCAGTACTTAACCGCGACCCTCACGCGTCAGTATAATTGCTGTTGGAAACGATTGTGTCAAGCCCATTCTTCTGGGTCAAGCCCCGTACCAAATGGCATCATATCATTATACTCGATTTGAGCCGGTTCTGGAGGGGTTTCTTCGGATTGTTTGCGCTTCTTTTGGTTCGCCCAATCGTCAACCGGGCCGGACTCTCCCTTTCCAGGTCCATATGCAAATTTGATTTCATGGATCATGCTCAATTTAGCCAGCCACAGACGTCGAAGGCTGTGCATAAGGGCATTTTTGGTTAGGCCATCGAACCAAATTGGTAGGCTCACGTTGAAGGCTTGAAGAGGACCTGGCTTTTCTTTTCCATTATGCCCCATGTGTATGCCCCAATCTAATTCTGCACGCATCAAGGAAAGTCTGCATTCATGCACCCATTCAGACCAAACTTCCGGTTCTTCATTCATATGCTCCTTCATCTGCTCTTGTTGGCCGAGATCAACGCGAGTCATGCTGGATACGAACACGAGATCTCTGCCTTTTGGTAACACGACAGCAAACATATGGCCTTGAGGGCCCGGAGGGTATCTCACGAGTAGATGGGCCTCCGCCCGAGGATCGTTCTTGTCGCGGATTTCCAATCGTTCACTAGCAAGCCATTGTCGGATTTGCTGAACGTGCCCTGAATCCACCATGACTCACCCTAGCGCTCGTGTAATTTGAATTCGACGCTATTGACCTGCCTTTAAATCCGAAATGAGAAGGTGCAATTTCCCCTCGATTTCTTGTTTGAATTTCTTCCCAACTGTAAGACGTTTGAAGGCTGTACGAGCGTCAACATAAGCATCCCACCAGATTCCAAACATCCGACCAGAAGCCCAAAAGAGCGGAAACATTGCCAAATAAACAATCAATAGCGTAAGGTACTGGTCCAAGGCGAACAGAGATAAAACATCAGATGCATTCATCCAAATCAGCCCCGTTCCAATCAAGGCGCACAAGGGCCATATCATCACCGACCCAAACATTGCAGCGAGAAATTGGTAGGTCGTTCGTGCGTCAACCCCTTCGTCGGTCCGATCACCAAGATATCGGCCAAGTATCAACTGTGGGGACAAAGAGAGAATAAACGCTGGGAGAAGCGCCAACATCAGTAATGATTTAACCAAAAAGCTGGCACCATAAAGGGGATTTCCAACACGTAATTTCTTCCCAGAAGTGCTCAAGTCTCTCCCGTCAAGACCTTTTTTCTCGAGATTAAGATGGATGTCCTTCGCAGTTTGAACGATTGGATGGTTGACTTCCGCTGGCTCTATTTGTTGATCTTCAATTTCTGTTTGGTAACGGTCCCGAACTGCGCGGGCAGCGAGGACTTCGCTACGCCATGTGACGAGAGGTTTGCGCTTCGTACGAGCCTCGACCTGCGCGATAAGATGGTATGCGCCGTGCTCATCCCAACTCGATGCATTCGGCGTAATCGGAGCAAGATGCGGGCGTAAACCATCGCGAAGTGAGCGAACGAGATCGCCTGGTGGCTCGACCCATTCGCGCTTTTGTACCGCTTGAATGAGATCTTCTGGGATTTGATCTTCAGGCAAGTAATGCGGTTCCGTAAATTCAACCCACATATCCGTACGATAGTGATGGCGTACACGGAAGTGAAGTCCCACTGGTTGCAACACAGGGCATTTTTTCCCAGAACCTTTTGCAATGGCTGCTGCAGCGAGGACCGTTCGCATCGGCCCTGTTCGAAATCGAATCATGTGTGCTAAGTCGTGACTTGTTCCTTCTGGAAACAAAACACATCCGAATCCGCTAGCAATACCTGTTGCGAGCGTGAGGAGAGAGCGTCCATTGAGATTTGTTGCCTCTTCTTCGCTGCATCCTCCGCGGAGAAGTTCGGCTTTACGGACAACTGGTTGGACGGCAAGTCTTCGGGTCCAAAACGAAAGGATTGGGCGAGTAACCAAATCGTGCCTACCGCCCATAACGAATTCTTTCGGGTGTGCAAGCATAATTCCGAGCGGGTCAATCAGTCCATTTGTATGCCAAGCAGCACAGAGTGAGCCTCGGTCAGAAGGGATATGTTCCATCCCTGTGTATTCGATTGTACGAAATTGATTGGCTGCCGTTCGCCGACAAAAGAAGAAGGCAAGTTTAGTCCAAAAAGGGCTTCCTGGAGTGTTTTTGTCGAAGGAAGGCATTGGCGTATTGAGGAGTTTTTCCATCTGCATGTTTGCCGACGATTTTGAGAGCACGGGAAGTGCCTCGCCTCGGTGGTCAACAGCGCCATCAAACGGTGCAACGCCTTTCGCCAAATTCAAGCCCCCATTCGAATTTGTTCGGCAAGTGAGCTCAGGCTTGCATGATCTGGTTCGCCAATGCCTGTAGTTGGCCACATTGAAGCGAGTGTCAGGCCTGCGTCATTTTCCGTTCTTGGGAGTATGTGAAAATGGACATGTGGTACTTCTTGGCCGGCGAGCGGCCCATCGTGGGCAACAACCGTAAAATCCGTTGTATTGAAATGGTTCGAGAGTCGTTTCTGGGCTTCGACAACACCATTCATCAGCATCGAGCGCTGCTCTTCTGTTAAATCCGCAATTCGTTGTACAGGCGTAGTCGGAATAACAAGTGTATGGCCCTCTCGACGAGGGAAAATATCGAGAAATGCGTACCAACCCTGCCCTGCTCCGATTTTATGAGAAGGGATCTCTCCAGACAGAATCCGTTCAAACAGAGTTTGTTCTGCCATGCTCATCCCAATTGGAACGGACAAATAATCAAACCGCAGCAGAAGGAGGTAAAATCCAGTTTCCTGAAGGCCCCTTTCTCAAAGCAAGAGTCGAATGCGTTCCATCGAAGAATATTAGGTTGTGATGGAGTTGTTCTTGATCGGTTTCTGAGAAGTCAGAACGTTGGTGGAGGCCACGTGACTCGGTGCGGAGTGATGCAGATTGAACGTGAGCTTGCGCCATTCGGATGGCTGCTTGGGTTCGTAAAATCTCCAACAGATTTTGGTTTGCAATGAGAGAGGTTTGATCGCAATAGAGTTGTTCACTTTGAACAGAAAGTTGTTCCAGCGACTCTACCGCATTTTCATAATCAGTTGCAATGGTGGCTGGAGTTTGAACTGCTGTGAGGATTTCTTTCAGTCGAGTGATGACTGGGTTCAAACGCTGGACTGATTCTTCAGATTCTCCTCCAAGCATGCTTAATTCTGCTTCGGCAAGACTGTATGCTTCTTCCAACTTCGTCGCACCCGTGAATTTCCGTTTGCCAATCCATTCAGCTGCATGAGCGCCGGCTGCTTCACCGCCAGCAATCGAATCGAGGAGGCGGTTGCCTTGCAAAACATCCGCACCATGAAGTCCACTTGATGCGGCTGATCCTGCTGAATAGAGTCCTGTAAACCATCGAGCCCATGATTGGAGAACAACTCGTCCGTGCTCATCGGTTGGAAGCCCTCCGAGTGTTTGAGATGGAACTGGAGCCACTCCAACGGTTTGTCGGTTCATATCAATACCAGTTCGCTGCTTGATATTATCGAACAATACAGCCCACCAGTCAGCATGCTTACCCATATTTCGAGCATCGAGAACGGTTGTGCCTGCTTCATGCATCTTTGCGCATATTTCAGATGTTGGTGTGGTGGAAGATGTTTCCAAAGCGGTTCCTGAAGGGGTGTGAAGTGTTGCACCGTCGGAAAGAATTGCTTGTGGAATCACCAAATTCGTGCCAACGACGCCAAGCGGGGTCTCAGCAACGAATTCCATGTTTCGTAATGGGGCCCCAGCACGATATGCTGCATCCATTCCTAGTGATGTGGAACCGTTGGTGAATGCTCCTTCAAAGCCTCCATCGGCAACGATCAGGGCTTTGCATTGAATCGATTGAATGCGGCCATTGAGCATGTCAATTGCAATCAAACCATTGATGGAAGAATCGGTATGGATCAATTCCAATGGGACTTGATCGCTACGCCGAGTTACACC
>JASLVI010000055.1 GCA_030741455.1 Candidatus Poseidoniaceae archaeon
CGGCCTTTGACCACAGATGTTCTCGAACCTCGGATGGATGTTCAACTTCTCCTCATCGACAATGCTCGTCATATGAGCGATGTTCGTTCAGAACTTTCAGAAATTTCTGGTTTGGAAGTAAGAGAATACGTTTCTCCTTCAGGCTTGATGGTTCAGGGAACAGCACCTGCTTTGCTTGCAGTGCAAAACGAGCCCGCTGTCATTGCTCAATGGGATGTACCCCTTGCAATGTTCCTCGACGATACCTTGCTCGATGCAATGATGTTTGAAGATGGAATTGAAGCGATTCAAGACCAAGAAGTTCGTCTTGAAGGTTGGTGGAGTGATCAGCAAATCGATGATGTTACAATTGCTGATTCTGACGGAAATACAATCCAACAATCGCTTTCACAGGTTGCTGCACTTGCCCTCAAAGATGCAACACATCTTGATCAAGGACAGTACCGTGGGAACCTGGCGGTCGACAACATTCTCGATATCGTTCGACAACCTTCCGTGATGTGGCTACGGTTCGAACCGCAGATGACGATCGATAACGACCAATCGAAAAATCACATGAAGATCAATACGATGCGCTCGTATTTCACCACCGATCTTGACGGCTCTGGCCAAATCGTCGCAGTCGCTGATTCAGGCTTGGATGAAGATCATGGTGATTTTGGTACACGTGTTGTCGGAAATTATGACGTGATTGGCGATGGTTCAACCGCAGACAAGCACTCGGGTCATGGAACACACGTTTCTTGTACAGTACTTGGTGATGGAAGCAAGGGCGGTTATGCAGGAGTTGCTCCAGACGCTGAACTGTATTTTCAAGCAATGGAAAACGACAATACAGGTAATTTTGTCTCACCTTCATTGAACTATTTGCTCAATACTGCATACAACGCCGGAGCAAGAATTCACACAAATTCGTGGGGTTCTGCAGCCACCTCGACACAGGGTGAATACACTTCAGAGGCTGAAGCAGTCGATGATCGTTCATTCAATTACGATAAAGTTAGCAACGGTCAAGAAGGACTTACAATTCTGTTTGCAGCTGGAAATGATGGGCCAGGTGCTGGAACAGTTGGTTCACCATCAACTGCAAAGAACGTGGTAACGGTAGGAAATCACCAAGCACGATACAGTGGTGCACCTGACAATCTCATGTCAGGTTCATCACGCGGTCCGACCGATGATGGACGCATCAAACCTGACATTATCGCTCCTGGTGGCTACGTACGTTCTTGTCGAGCACAAGAAGCACAAGACATCGGTGGTTCAAGTTGGCAATCGACATGGTATCTTGAGTATACAGGAACATCGATGGCAACACCAAATGCTGCTGGTGCGGCAACACTGATTCGAGAATATCTCATGGAAATTGCACAGCGGCCATCGCCTCAGGGTGCACTTGTCAAGGCGCTTCTTGTCCTTGGTGCAACGGACATCAATGCTCGTGACATTCCAAACAATGACGAGGGTTGGGGGCGAGTCAATCTCAAAGAAACGCTTGCACCTTCACAAGGTCGTGGAATCTGGGTTGATGACCGCTCTGTGTTAACCAGTTCTGGTGCATCAAAATCCTACGTCTTCAATGTCACATATGCCAATTCACAACTGAAAGCAGTTCTTGCATGGTCCGATTATCGAGGTAGCCGATTTGCCAGTAAGGCGTTGGTCAACGATCTTGATCTTGAAGTTGAATCGCCTGATGGAACAGTCTACCTTGGAAACGATTTCGCCAATGGGCGCTCCACCACAGGAGGGTCAAAGGACGACATCAACAATCTCGAAGTCGTTCTCATCGATATGGCGATGAAAGGTATCTGGACTGTACGCGTCAAGGATGCCTACCATGCTGGTAGCGGAGCACAGCCATTTGCCATTGCAGTTTCAGGACAAGGTGTCAACGATTTGCGACCAGATCCACAGGTTGTTGTCAACTCGATGCTGTTGAACGTCACAATCCCTCAGGTTGGCGATCAGGTTCGCCTTACTACTGAAGTGTTCAACGGAGGTAACATCAAGGCGGAATCCGTTGATCTTGCATTTATGGTCGATGGGACGGAACTGGATAGAATCACACTTGACATCAATCCAGGCGCAAGCCGCCAATCGACATGGTATTGGACGCCTCAACAATCAGGAGTGACAACGCTTGAACTTCTCATCGATCCTGATGATACGATTGAAGAAATACGAGAAAACAACAACGTGTTGACAAAAATTGTCGATGTGACTGCACCGGGCGTCAAAGTTACTGCGGATCAAACTTCACGGCAAGTTGAATTTGCTTCACAAACGACTTCAACTTGGAATCTAACACTAGAGAATACAGCACTTCTCGAGACAAATGCTTCGATTGATGCCATTGGTGTGTATCTCGATTCAGATGGAACAGAAATGCCATGGTATCTTGGAATGACCGCATCGAACTTTACACTTCAAGGGAAAGCAACGGCCGATGTTTCTTTGACCGTGGTATATCCTGAAGCACCTGAACCGGGCCAATACCGCATCGATATTGTTGGTCTTGATGTTGACAATGGAATCACGTACCCGCTCTCGCTTTATCTCCATGTTCTGGATATTCCAGAATTCCGAATTGAATATGACTACACCGTTGTTCCAGTCCATCCGGCAAACCCAACCAATCTTACCGTTCGAGTTTACAACGATGGAAATACGGAAATTGGTTACGATCTTTTCCTGCAAGCACCAGCGGGCTGGAGTGCTGGATTTACCGACTTGAGCAACGATCCTGGTGCAACATCGGGTTCAACTGGATTGATTGCAAAAGGTGGACAAATGGATGTTAGCATGCAATTCACACCACCTCAAGTCTCTACCGCAGCGGGCACATCACGCATGGTCACGCTTACTGCAATTTCACAGACCGAACCATCACAAACCTGGGAAGTTGACATTCCAATCGAAGTCATGGAGGTGCGAGAAGTCGAACTCATCCTTGAGTCCGATTTAGGAACGCCTCGTCCAGATGCATTGCTCAACCTCCTGTTTACGATTGAAAATCGTGGTAACGTGGATATGACGCTTGTGCCGAGTTTGTCCTTGCCAACAGGATGGTCTTCTCAAACACCATTGCAATCCATTGAAATGGGTTGGACTGAACAATCGAAGAATATCCTCATTTCAATTCAAGGAAATGGCAATGCACTCTCTGGTCCAATTCAATTGAATCTCGATGTTGGTGCCCAACGCTTTAGTTGGTCGGGTGTTATTGACGTGCTTAAACTTCCACAACCATCGCTAACATTCTCCGAATTGGCATTCGAAAATGGCGAAACATTCGATCATCCGTTTGGACCTGGGTTCCACCCACCTGGTCAGGAGATGACGTTCACATGGTTGTTGATCAATGAAGCCGATGTTGCTTGGAGCCCATCAATTTCCACCTCGCTATCACAAGGCGTATTTGGTGAATGTTCTGATGTTTCGACCGTCGCCGATGATGTTGTTCCAGTCGTTTGTTCGATCATTCTTCCACTGACGCTTGAAGTTGGTTCCCAACCATCGTTTTCCTTCACTTTGTATGATGATGATGTTTCCCTAACTGAGGGAACGACCATGCTCGTAGCCGAACAACGTAGTATTGAATGGGAAATTACGGGTCTATCGAGCCTTGACGATACGGGCTCTGGAACAATTCAGGTTCGCGTCTTGAATACGGGCAACGTTGCCCTTTCTCACCAACTTCTCCTTGAGACCTCAAAGGGTCTTGAAGCATCGATTGTTGGCGAGGATATTGTGAATGCAGTTGCAGGAGATTCCCAACAATTTTCAATCCAACTAACAGGTACGTCGAAGGGTTCGCAACAACTCTCACTCCAACTTTCTGGAATTCAAGAAGTGGAGGCTTCCTTCACAACGATTGATATTGAGATTTCTGCAACCTTTGATGATGCTGAATCGAAAGGAAACACTGCCTTGATCGTAGGATCTGGAATTGCGCTTATTGTCGGTCTCTTGGTCGTTTTGCTCATCCTTCGAACAAAGGGTGCGAAGCAACAGCAACCTGCGCTTTCTCCTCTCATTCAACCACCATCACAACAACCTGTACCAACATGTTGGTCATGCAGATCTCCCATCCTTGGCCCAATGAAAGGTTGCCCTAGTTGTGGTGCAAGATACCATGCAGACATTCCATCCTGCCAATCGGTCGATACATGCACAAATTGTGGCGCTTCATCCGAAGGCTTCGTTTCGGCATGATTCGTGAACATCAAAGGGCATCCTTTTGATAGGTCAACGCCTCCCGCACAATGAAGGAGGGTCGACGATGCAGCAAATGAAGCAAAAGAAACGCCTTGCAATTCTTTTGATTTCATTGATGATGTTCTCGATGTTGCCTCTTGTATCGCCTTTGGCTTCAGCTGATGGAGCAAGGGATGCGAACATCCAAGTTACGGTAACTCCATCGGCCCAAACCATCAATCCTGGTGAAGCAGGAGAGTACACCGTGCGAGTTTACAATTCGGGTTCGAATGCTGTAACCGTTCAGTTGAGTAGCGCTGAAGGACAAGATCAAGATTGCAGTGCATACACGTCGACCATCACACAAATCACAGGTCAAATCGATGCAGGATCATACGAAGAGGCGAGCATGAACATCTCACTTACGCAAACTGCAGAAGGCTCTTGCGAAACAACAGTTACCGCCAATGCTCAAGATGCACCCGAACCTCCTGAACCGCCTGGCCAACCAGCAACGGAGACAGCAACCGTTACTACCACAGCAGGCGATGGTTCAGGAAGTGCATTGTTTGGCGTTGATTTGTCAATGGAAGTATCCAGCAAAACATGGGGTGGTGAAGACACAACCGAATGGTCCTTGATCGTTGAAAACACTGGTCAACAAGAAGCAACCATTGATCTCTCAGTTACCGATGAAGATGACGCTTCCGGGTGTTCATTCTCTGGCGGACTTTCTCCGGAACTTTCTGAAACAAGCGTAACACTTGACTCGGAAGAATCCACTGAAGTCATCGTTTCGCTTGAGGTGACCAATGAACAAGAAGCGGACAAGTATTGTTGGGAAGTAACAGGCACGGTTAACAGCGATCCTACTGGAAACTCAAGTGATTCACAAGCCTTTGATATCACCGTACCGGTCCTCAAGGAATGCAGCCTGTCGCTTTCAAAATCTTCCACGAATGTTCAACCCGGTGGAGAAGATACGATTATTGCAACGTTTACCAACGAAGGAAACTCCGACTGGACCATACAGGCCACGTCCGCAGGTCCAAAGGCTGGTTGGATTACATTCGTTGGAGGCTCGAGTGGAACGCTTCCATACAACGGTGATGGAACCAAGGCATTCAACTTCAAAGTCAACCCTGATGACTCTGTTAACGCAGGAGAAGAGCAATCCGTTTTCATTCAAGGAAAAGATAGCGGACAAGTCAAGTGTAACGCAGAATTGATTGTCACCGTTGGCCAATCCTACGGGGCGATGATCACAATGGTGTCTTCTCAATTGAACAACATCGAACCAGGTACATCAGCAACAACCTCGGTAACGGTCGAGAACACCGGAAATGGCGTTGACACATTCCGAATTACACCCTCATCACTTCCGAGCGGTTGGTCCGTCGAATTAGAGGACTCAACTGTTACACTCGATTCAAAACATACGCCTAATCGAAAGGAAACGATTGACGTAACTGTGACACTACCGGAAGACGCATTAGCGACTGAAGTTGTGAACATCGATCTTGCAGTCGCTCCAAATGCCGGAGGAGAGCCATACGACGACGTTACGCTTTCTGTCTCTGTTGCAGAAGTTCATGGATTCGAGGCGGACTCAACCGCACTTTCACAAACCGGTAAGGCTGGTAATGAGGTTAAATTCCCATTTAACATCGAGAACACAGGAAACGTTGAGGATCGTTTCAGATTGAGTGTGATTCAACAAACTGCATCTCCTGCATGGTCGTACTTCTTTGAGGATGAGGCTGGTAATCGTTTTACAGAAATCTCTGTGGATGCTCGCCAAACCAAATCGCTCTTTTTCATTGCAACAGTGACAGATTCCGATGAATATTCAACCTTCACGATGCGAATCACCAACAAGGATGATTCAAACAGCATTGATGATGATGGCGATGGCATCCCAGACAACCAGCGCGAACTACGATTTACGGCATATCTCACAACTCGAGATTATGCCATGGATGTTCGCCTCGAAGAAGGTGGTCTCGATGGTCGAACCGGAGAATTGATTCTTGCTCCAGGCGATGAAGAGACGGTTGGAATGTGGATTCGAAACATGGGTAATGGCGATGATACTGCAATCCTTGAATTGACTGGATTGAACGGCGTTGCAACGCGCACTGTGTATTCCAAGGGCTTGCCAATTGCAGCGAACAATGAGATCGATGTGCCATTTGGGTATGGTATTTGGGATGAGAATAACAGCGTCTTCCTCTTGGACGCGTCGGGCTCACCTTACACGAAACCGTCAAAGGCACTTATGGAAGATTACATGGTGTTTGAGTTGAACATTACCCAAGGCCATGAAGCTCGACCTTACGAGATGTATCTCGAACTGAAGATCGAAGTCAATCAAGCGACCCTCACTGGTGAAGGAGGAAATCTCTACATTGTGGTCACGAGCAAATCCAATGCAGCGAACCGAACTGGACAATCAACAGTCTCGGTAAGTGTTCAGAAGATTTTCGATTTGAACATCCTTGAACCAGAAACCACATCGTTTGATTTGGTTTATCCGCAAAGCATGTCGTTCACGGTTCAGATCCGAAATGATGGTAACATTGAGACAGAAACTGAGATTTTCTCTTCCGATAACCTGCGTGGATGGAAGATTGAATTGGAAGATCCTGCGGACGATTGTGAAATCATCAGTGTCTCTTCGCTTCTTTGTTCTATCGACAAGGGTGAAGTCAAGAACATCACTGTTGAAATCAAACCTCCATATGGTGCGGAATTAACCGACACCTTTGACTTCACTATTTCCGTTCAACCAGAGGATATCGGTGTCATCGGTCGAGAGAATCAACAATTCGAAGTCACTGGTCAAATTGAAGAAGGACTCTTTGGGCTTGCTGATGATACGACCTTAACGATGTTCGCAGGTGGCTTCCTTCTACTTGTAGGAATCATCTTTTTACTCAACCGCCGGCCATGATTTGGCCGTTTTCCTCATCCTAGAAGTGGTTGGTTAACGCAATGATGTCAGATGGCTTGTCCAGCACCTACTTTCCGGTGGATGAAGCAACCTTTTCCAGAACGATATCAATCCATTCTTCAGCCTCATCATCGTAGTCCGTATCACAATCAATACGATCATGAAATCGCTTGCCGCCCTTCTTTTCTAACAATTCATCCCATTGAATGCCTGCCTCACAGAAAAGATCGAAAGCAGTATCGCCGAGTGCAAGAATAGCAAAATTAACAGCACTCAACGCATCTTCATTCAATTCTTCAACAGCGTCATACAAATCTTGAGCGTTGTCAGGTTGTTCGCCATCGCCCCACGTACTGACGACGATGATAAGATGATCCACAAGCTTGAGGTCATCGACCTCAACATCTTCCAAGCAGGCACATTTTGATTCAATATCAAATTCGCTTGCTTTGTTGTGTGCGTCCATGGCCAGAAGTTCAGAATTACCCGTTTCGGTTCCAAAACCAATGAGAAGAGTATGCGCCATTCAAGCCACCACCCTGGTTCTTTCGGGACATCCTTTGCAGGGGGCTTTTTTCTTCCGCTCGTATCGTTTACAACATCTTGATTTTACTTTCACCTTTGCTACTTCAATAATTTCAACAGTTTGTTTTTTTTGGCAAGAATTGGTACAACTAGAACAGTCGTTTTGATGGTTTAAACCATCCAATGAAATGGTTCCGTCGACCAAGTCGTCAAGCGTGAGAACATCGGTTGCATCGCACATATCATTCGCTAGTTTAGGGATGCCTAAAATATTTAGGGAAACCTAAACATTTTTTTCAGCATCTCATGGATTACTGGGAACGCTTATGGAGGGCATTCTAGTCGGTTAAATCAGAGAGCGGATGCTTTCTTGAGGCGATGACAATTGGTCGATACAGGTTCAGTTCCGAGCGCCTACCTTTCGATTGCATTCTTGGCGATTGTCGGCATTCTCATGCCTCTTACCAACTTCATCATGTCATGGGCGCTTCGTCCACGAACAGATCCTTCTCGACCCCACATCACCAAGTCGTATTTGCTTGAAGGATACGAACGAGATCACAGCCTCTACCCACGACGACTTTCGACCTTTGAGTGTGGAAGTGAGCCGATTGGCGACGCAATGATTCAATTCCATTTCCAATACTACTGGTACGCTATCGTATTCCTCGTCTTTGACGTAGCGTTCATGTTCCTTGTTCTTGGAGGCATGGTCGCTTCCGAAGAGACGTCAAAAGCGTCAGGCGACATCGCAAACGCTGAAGCAGGTTTAGCCATCATTGCAGCCTTCTTCACCATCATGTCGCTCGGCGTTTGGTACGTGTTCCGCAAGCGAGGTCGAATCTACATCTGAGGTGAATCAAATGGCAGAATCTGGAGAAAATTATACCGCATTCAACAGTCGTGCATTGGTTGAAGTTGTTGGCGACGTTACCGATGAAGCGCTCAAGGCAACCAAAATCAAGCAATTGCTTTCCGTTCTTGCAGGACGGTTCTTCAATTGGGGTGGGCGAAAATCCCTGTTCACGCTTCACTTGGGAATCAAGTGCTGCGCCATTGAAATGGCAGCTGCAGCAACACCTCGGTTCGATGGAGACCGATTCGGAGTTCTCTTCCGTTCATCTCCTCGACAATCTGACGTTCTTCTCGTGAATGGTCCGATCAGCAAGAAATTCGCTGACAAGGTTGTACGTCTCTGGGAACAAATGCCTGAGCCGAAGTACT
>JASLVI010000056.1 GCA_030741455.1 Candidatus Poseidoniaceae archaeon
CCATGTATCGTCGCTTTACGGACCAATTGATGGGGAGTATCCTCGCGCTTGGCGCTCCTTGATGCTCGGTAAGGCTCAAGGGCTTCCATCGATGACGGACCTTTGGTGAGCCTGTGCAAGAGTATCTCAACCTCATGAAACACATTCTCGACAATGGCGTCGAAAAGGGTGACAGAACGGGCACAGGTACACTTTCTGTGTTTGGCTATCAGATGCGTTTTGATCTCTCCGAAGGCTTCCCAATGGTGACGACAAAAAAACTGCATTTGCGCTCGATTGTTCACGAATTGTTGTGGTTCCTCAAGGGTGATACGAACGTGAAGTACCTGCAAGAGAATGGTGTTCGAATCTGGAACGAGTGGGCTGATGAAAACGGGGATCTTGGCCCAGTCTATGGAAAGCAATGGCGTAAATGGGAAGCCAAAGATGGGCGCATTATCGACCAAGTTGAACAAGCCATTGAACAGATTAAGAACAATCCAAACAGTCGACGTATCATCGTTTCAGCTTGGAACGTTGGTGAACTTGATGAAATGGCCTTGATGCCTTGTCATGCCTTTTTCCAATTCCATGTTGCTGATGGTAAATTGAATTGCCAACTCTATCAGCGAAGTGCCGATGTATTCCTTGGCGTCCCGTTCAACATTGCATCCTATGCACTCTTGACGCATATGATGGCACAAGTGTGTGGACTTGAGGCAGGAACATTCGTTCACACGCTTGGCGATGCACATCTCTACATGAATCACCTTGATCAAGCCAGAGAACAAATCAGTCGAGAGCCACTTCCACTTCCAACACTGAAACTTGACCCTTCCATCACCAACATCGATGACTTCACCTTTGAGAGCCTCGAAGTTGTTGGCTACGAACATCACCCTCACATCTCTGCCCCCATCTCGGTTTGATCTGCATGCAACTGAAAATGATCCTCGCCATGGATTTGGATGGATGCATTGGCAAGGAGAACGGTTTACCATGGCGTCTACGTTCCGATATGCTTCGCTTCAAGCGACTAACAATGGGTCAAGGAAACAGTGCAGTTCTGATGGGACGAACAACATGGGAAACCATTCCTGAAATGTATCGACCACTTGTTGATCGCATTAACATCGTTGTTACTCGCAACCAAGATTATCAACTCGATAATGCTGGAATCGTTCATTCTATAGAGGAGGGAATCCAATTCGCAACCGACAAGAATTGTGATGAATGTTGGATTATCGGTGGTGCAAATGTCTACGAACAATGTCGAGACATGGTTGAAGAGATTCATCTCACATCGGTTGAAACATCCAATTCTGGTGATGTCAAAGTTGGTTTATTTGGAGATGAATGGAATCGAGAAGTGATTGAATCGACACCACAAAGCAGTGACAATGAGCATCCAACAACATATATGATTCTTCGAAAATCATGAATCTGTATACTCAGTGACACGAATCCCAAGTCGGCCCTTGCGGGCAGGACGTTGCATGATTTTGTCGACTTTTGCTTCAAAGGATTCTTTGAGATCGATGTTCATAGCGAGTGAATGACCCATCAGAAGAATCAGAACATCAGCCATCTCTTCAGCGACTTCTTCAATCGGTTTGTTCTTGGTGATTGCAGCAGCAAGTTCACCCAACTCTTCAACGGTCAGGGCGATTCTGTAACCCATATCATGACCATTGTTTCCTGCAAAGTCGTGCTTATGGTGAAAAGCTGCAACGCGTTTCATCATTCCGGTCCAGACGTCTTCGTCTTCTGATGCAAGCCAAGATTCAACAGAGAATGGTTCCATAAGTGATGGTTTTCTTGAACGCTCTAAATCATTGTGTTAACAATGAAATGATGCACGACCAGACTGGCCCGAGGCGACGATTGGCTTCTGCTGAAACGGCTTCATGGTTCAAATCTGCACTTGCATCACCCGGTTCTTTACCAGCAGCCCAGTTTGATCCGATGAGTAGAGCGGCGTAGGGCAACTTCACTTCACGGCAGAGTTTTGCTTCTCGTGGCATCGTCATGCCGACGACATGCCCACCGAGTTTCTCAATTGCAAGAACCTCTGCAGCTGTTTCAAATTGTGGACCTTGGGCTAACCAGTAGGTGAAGAAGAGCGATTCATCTGTCAAGTTCTGTTCCGTTCTCAAGATGGTTTCCAATGAGGCATTCATATCAGGATCGAATGGAACTGTCACCGAAGTGAATTCGGCTTCATCATCATGGAAGGTCGTGGTTTGTCCAGTAAAATCGATGTATTGGTTTGCAAGTCCTACGCGACCTGGAGGGAACGATTCAACGATGCAGCCAACAGAACAAACAGAAAGTACAGCATCCATATCAGCATGCTTCAAGGCCCAAACGTTGGCATGATGATTGATATTGTGTGGAGGCTTGTTGGGCTTTCCAGCATTGTGATGTCGTTGAAGGAAGACGAGTGTCTTCTCTTCTGAACCATGTTGTAAGTGGAACGATTTCAGCGGAACGTTGCCATATGGCGTCTCAACTTCAAACGAATCTGTACTGAGAACTTCGATCCCTGCATCTGCGAATGGCTGGCCTGTGGCCATATTGAGAAGACCCGTACCGCCGATGATTGCAAGACGCTGCATAAACACCCCTCTTCGTCAAGGGTTGTCAAATGTTCGCTGATTACTCTTGCAAGCGCTCAATAAGTTCGGCCTTCTTCCCAGAGACAGGTTTGCCTGCCGCCTTGAGAAGTTCTTTGAGTTCTGCAACGGTCATTGAACCGTAGTCAACATCGTCAGAGGATGCTTCTTCAGCAGGTGCCTCTTCTTCAGTGGCCTCTTCTTCCGCAGGTGCTTCTTCAGCCTCTGCAACTTCTTCAACAACGTCGTCTTCAGCCTCTTCGGCTTCGTCAGCATCGTCGCCACCTTCTTCTTCAGCCATTGCTTCAGCGAGAGCTGCAGCCTTCTTGGCCTTGATTTCGGCTTCCTTTCGTGCTTCTTCAGCATGAATCTCATCGAGTGTTGGTCCTTGTTCCATCTGAACACCCTCTTGCAAGAGTTGGCTCTTACGGATGACGACGGATCGGCACGGATAGATGCTCTTGATTTGGTTTTGAATTTCACCTTCAAGCGAGCCATCGAGCATAGCAACTTGAAGACCGTCATAAGTGGTCTTTGCAACGAAACCACGCAGAACATCACGTGTCTTTGCACGGATGGATTGCTTAACTGAGGTTTGAACACGCTTCTGTGTGACGATCAATGGCTTGATTCGAACAAGGTAACCGTCTTCGGTAACAACATCGATGACGTCGTCGATCTTACCACGATATCGTCGAATTTGTCGTCGAATGTGGTTGGTTTGGTGGTGATGTCCGATGAATGTGGTCAATGCGTCTTGTCCAACAGTTTCCGAAACTCGGAAACGGAGCATGACATGCATCTTGGTGAAGTCACCGTTGAATTCTTGCTGGGTCATTTCGTAGATACGTCCCATGATGTGTTCGTCTGACTCACCGATGGTCTCACCAATGTTTTGGTAATTCCATGGGTGTCGAGGCGCTCGAATAGTGTACCAACGCTTGGTCTTCCACTTGTCTCTCTGCTTACGGGCTGCTGCTCGCGCTTTTGCGCTAATCTTCTTTGCCATGTCACTCATCTCGGAGGGTATCTTGAGGGGGCTACCCCTCTAGCATTCCACCGACATACATCACCTATTTGAAGCAACTTGATGGAAAAGAAGAGCGGTAAACCTCATGACCCCCACGTGACAACGCCCTCATATGGGCATTCTTCACGTTCATGCAGCCGCTACTGCGCATGAATTGCAAGACATCCATTTGATCACCGAAGCCCTTGAATGGTTCACAGAAAGCGAATGGGATGTCGATATGACGACATCGTATCACGGACCAAAAGTCGCTATGCTTTCGACGCAGATCAAGAAGAACAAGAAGATTGAAGCTTTTCTCGAGAAACTACAGCCGCATCATCCAACGATACTCTCAGAACTGGATAAACGAATGGATGAGAACAATGTGATTCATCTACGTTTCAGCCTCGAATCAGTGATTGGGCAGCAGGTTGAATTGGTTCAATCAGACATCAAAGGACCTATCATCAAAGTCCGTATCAAGTTAGCAGTCTATCCAGGCCAGGAGGTTGATTCGATTGCAACTGATATTTTCGGTTAGCCTAAACTGAGAATGGTAGAAAAAAAGGATTCAAGTAGTTGATGACGATACCCACCACTATGACTCACGTCGTCACATCAGCATGCGTTGACCATAAGTACCAAGATTGCGTCGCAGTTTGTCCTGTTGAAGCATTCCGAGAAATGGACACATACCTCATCATCGACCCAGACGAATGCATCGATTGCGGCGCTTGTGTCCCAGAGTGTCCTGTTGAAGCAATTTTTGCCGATACCGATGTCCCTGATGAAGAGGAAGAATGGATCGAAAGGAACGAGAACGAGGCTCCAGATGCTCAAATCGCTGAAGGCGACTCGCCTGTTCTTGGCTCATAAATCGAACATGGACCTTAACCAACCTTCTTGAAGGGGTAAACCTCCGGAAGGATTGATACTCATGACACGTACTGATTTTACCCAACTTCGTCACGGAAGCGACCTGCTTAAGCGAGGCTTCGCTCGTATGCAACAAGGCGGCGTCATCATGGACGTCGTCGATGCTGAACAAGCGGCTATTGCAGAAGAAGCAGGGGCTGTTGCAGTCATGGCACTTGAGCGTGTACCTGCTGACATTCGCAAGGCGGGCGGCGTTGCTCGAATGAGCCATCCTGAGATGATTCAAGGCATTCTTGATTGTACATCCATTCCTGTCATGGCGAAAGCCCGTATCGGTCACGAAGGCGAGGCTCGTATCCTCGAAGCAATGGGCGTAGACATGGTAGATGAGTCGGAAGTATTGACACCTGCAGATCCTTTCTTCCACATCAACAAGAAGGCCTACGAAATTCCATTCGTTTGTGGAGCGACAGAACTTGGTGAAGCCGTTCGACGTATTCACGAAGGAGCTGCAATGATTCGAACTAAAGGTGAGGCCGGAACAGGAAATCTTGTCGCAGCAGTCACCCACTCGCGACTCATAACTCAAGAGATCAAACAAGTTCAGTCAATGGATGATGCGCTTCTTGATGAGACTGCAGACATTATTTTGGAGCGATATCGAGTTCTTGCAGATACCTCAAAACTTCCAGGAACACACTTGGAAACGCCGTTTGGAACCATCGATGATACGATGCGCTCCTCAATCCGTTCGGTTCTTGATGATGTCAAGGAATTGGGTCGACTTCCAGTTGTTACCTTCTCAGCAGGTGGCATCGCTACGCCTGCTGACGCATCACACATGATGCGAATGGGCATGGATGGAATCTTTGTTGGTTCAGGAATTTTCAAGTCCGACGACCCCCCGAATATGGCAGATGCAATCGTTTTGGCAACAGCACATTACGATGATGCAAGCAAAGTTGCGGAAGCACAAGCGATGATCGAAGGAGACCCGATGAAGGGTGATGAACTCGAAACACTTGAGATTCGGTTGGACCAACGCGGTTGGTAATCACTCCAGTGGTGTCTCGACACTTACATCGCCGAGCGTCCACTTGAGCGTCTTGATAACACCTTCAAGCGCTTTGAAATTACGTGCAGCGTCCTTCATACCCTCTCGGTCACCACGTTCTCGACAATCTTCAAAGAAGTCTTTCCACTTCTTCATCTTCTTCTCAGCACGACCGAGCATGGTCTCAATCTCTTCCCAGGTTCGGTCATAGGTTCGCTCTGCTGCCATGACGGTGTTCTATCCCCGAGAGTATTAGAACTAATGCCTGCGGCCGCAGGATTTCATACGTCTTGAAGATGTTCATCATCGCCCAAAATGATGCCGTTTGCAGACACATTTGCTGAAACGACAGCACCTGGTGAAAGAATACAATGATCAAGTTGTGCCCCTTCTTCAACACGAGCACCTCGCATCAATACACAATTCTTGAGCATCGTATTGGCTCCAACAACAGCATCCTGAGCGACGACAGATTGCTCGATGACAGCACTCGAATCAACACTTGAACTCGGATGGATAAAGGATCCATGTTCAATTCGTGCGCCTTCTGGAAGAGGGAAAGGAAGTTCATCTCTTCGCTCAATTAGGACATTTTGTGCACGGATCAATTCCTGTGGAGATCCAACATCAAACCAAACACCATCGATCGCTTGTGCATACATTGGCCATCCCATCTCAAGGAGTCGTGGAAAGAGATTCTTTGAGAAATCATACTTTTCTCCTTCTGGAACGAGCTCCATAACTTCAGGTTCAAGGATGTACAATCCTGCATTGATGACATTGCTAAACGCTTCCTCTGGAGTGGGTTTCTCCTTGAATCTTCGAATGTATCCCTCGCGCAATTCGCCGTCAATTTCACCATCGTTCGACGAAGACAGACCAACGATTCCAAACGGACTCGGATCTTCAACTTCCCAAAGCGCCATGGTTGCTTTCGCACCACTGCTCTTGTGAACTTCCAAAAGTGCTCTGACATCAAATGAAGCAACTGAATCTCCAGAACCAATGATGACGGTCTCTGTAATCTCATCGAGGAGAAGTCGTACACTACCTGCAGTGCCCATGGGTGTTGTTTCTTGATTGATACGAGCGGTTCGACCGTCTTGATTCCAATCATCAACATGCTTAGCAAGCATTTCACCGCGATAACCAGTGGTCACGATGAGGTTTGAAACACCACCTTGAATCATCGAATCTTTGACAAAATCAATCACGGGTCGGCCAAGAACTTCCACCATTGGTTTTGGTCGAACGTCTGTAATTGGTCGCAACCGAGAACCTTGGCCACCAGCCATGATGATTCCTAGCATACCGATCAGCGTCGACGACGACCAGCCGACATATCGATTCGGCCCATCTTTTTCTTCTTGCCACCACGCTTTGGAGCATTGGCTGCTTTGGTCTCTTCTTGACCCATTCCACCAAATGTAAGTGTTCCTTCACTTAGGAGACTGGAAATCAATTCATCAGCAACTTCTTCTGATTCCGCACCTGTCTTGAGACTCTTCGTAACAGCATTATTATGCTCGGTCATCCATGACTTTCGCTCTTCACGAGCCATGTTCAGTTCATCTCGAACCTTGTTGACATCGGTCATCATCTCATCGATCTTCGAGTGTGTTTCGTCCGCTTTTGCTCGAAGAGCAACGTATTCGTTATGATGACGGTCACCTTCTGCCTTGAGGAAATCACGATGTGCAAATGCTTCATCGACTTCTTTTGACTTTTCATCAGCTCTGCCTACAGCTTCGAGCATGGCTTGGTGTGCAGCATCCGCTTCTGCTTTGAGTGTCTTGATGGCTGAATCAAGATCATCGAGATCGACTGCAACCAACTCAAATGCTTCAACTTCCGGAGCGAGCTCCTGAATACGTCGATGCATGATCTTGATCTTCTCCATTGTCTCTTTTTCCTTCTTTGGACCCATCGCTGAGGTGTTGTAGAGGTTCTCGAGTTGGGCAACATCGCGCTTAAGTTGTGCGTGTTCTGCTGTTGCACTCTTCTTCTCACTCTTTTCACCACGTCGGCCCTTGGCTTGACCAATGACCGATTTGATTTGATCTTGAATCGCATTACGCTTTTCCTTAAAGATTCGAATCTCTGAACGAATAGCTTTGACTTCAGCTAGGACAACATCGACCTTCTCTTTGTGTTCCTTGTACTGGGCTTGGACAGCATTGCGTTGTTCAGCGGCAGAACGTGCCTCTGAACTGAAATTGTTACGAACTTCTCGCAACTTTCGTACTTTCGCTTCCATTGCATGGAGCCGGTCGCGTAGGTCTGCATCAGGGCGTTCATCTGCTTGGTCTTTTGAACCCAACATACCACTGCGTAGTGGTTTTGCATTTCAAACCTATGGATTGAAAAAATCGCTTCAAACATTGAAAATTTCAAGCAACTCTAAGACACTTGCAAGACCGATTACAGCAGCCCCCAGTACCTGTGCCGACAAGGTAATGATTCGGCGCAACCGTTGTTGGAATTCATTACGAACATTGACGTTGATTTGACGACCGATGAGAAGGTCACCGCTTACTTCTTCAAGTCGAACCGAAACTGTCGCCTCTCCAAATCGCTGAGGAAGCAATGTTTGCCATGCCATGGTTCCATCTCGCAAGAGTCCAGTCATCTTTCCAAGCACATCTTCGTTGCCCTCAATAGCAATTGGAAGTGCATCACTGGACCACCAAACTTCCTTACCAGGAGCGAGTTGATAGCGCATTGCAATTTGATTGGGACGGAAATCGGGAGATTGGACACGGAACACAACCGTTCTGCTTTTCTTGGAAAGATTGTGCATGAACACAAAGAGGTTCGCTCGTTTTGTGACGACGTTCTCCAAATCGACTTCGAAGACCAAATCCTTCAAGGCAGGATCACGGCCAAATTCCATGTCCTGTTCAATCCGATCGATGAGGCGGAAAAATGCTGGGCACTGTTGTTGTGCATGCTCAATCAATTCAAGCCACAATTCAAGGGTAAAGGACGTATCATTGAGCAAAATATCTGCACCGTCCTCCTTAAGAACTTCTTCCAATTCAAGACGAACCGTCTTTGAATCAAGACCGTTATAATGCCGATAAAGTGTCATGAGGACCTTTTCTCGAGCAAAATCATGCTTAACACCACGCTTAACATGACTCTGAATCTTTCGCATCAGTTCGTCATATTGTGAACATAAGAGTGGATCGAGGTGCGTTCGAATCATATCATCAAAGACACCTTCCAATGTCGAAGGGTGAACCGGTGGCTCAAAGGCATCCAATAAGCCAGATTTGTTGACCATGTTGAACC
>JASLVI010000057.1 GCA_030741455.1 Candidatus Poseidoniaceae archaeon
TCCTACCTGTCCCTGAGCGTGCAGCATAAGCGGGACGATTTGGACTTGCTCCAGTGGGGTTGCTCGTTCCATCGACATTCAGGCAACCTCCGTCTTTCAACATCATTGTACACACCTGGTATCGTATCGTTTCTGTGGCATTGACCTGACCATCTCTGATCTTTCACTTCTGTGAACCACCTGCACTATGGAGAGGGGACTTTCCTCAGAGTCGAACTCTGTCAGCGGTCCTCTCACTCCCTCCATGTGTCTGTCAATCAACTTCCATATGAACCCATCAGATTCACTGGTAAGGGTTCTGACCGACGTCAGCACCCTGTTGTTGAGCACCATACGGACCTTGCTGTTCCATTCCAGGAAGCGTTTGTTCAATCTGTTCCATGCGTTCCGTAAGTCGTGGATGGGAGCGTTTCTTTGGTTCGGTTGGACGCAGTCCAAAGATAAGCAAGCCAACAAGGACGAGACTGAGAACGACAAGGACACCTAAGACCACAGGATTCACTTGGGACACAGTTCCCATGAAGCCCTCACTCTCAGCTTGTTTCACACGAAGCGTTGGTGTTTGCATGGTCTCTGAACCCATAATTTGGACTTCCAGCCACATCGTTCCAGTTCGTGATGGAGTCCATGAGCCTTCGTAGACCGTTGTTTGACCAGGAGCAACTTCCAACTGTCGTGCATCCACACGGGTTCGAGCACCGTTGGATTCAACCAGTTCAAGCACAATTTGGACATTACCATCGGCATTTCCATTGTTGACAATGGTTGCTGAGATTTGAACAGAGGAATCAACACGAACGCTGTCACCTCCATATTTGACGGTCGGTTCACCAACGAAGGTGAAATCCGGAACACGTTGCTCAAGATCCCAGATATGGAAAGGTGCGTCAATGTCGTTGAAATCTTCAGCGAATGCATTTCCTGCCATATCTTCACCCGTGACCCATATACGAAGTTCAAGCGGTTCGGTTCGCTCCGAATCGGAAATGATGTCATCAATATCGAGAACTGCGGAGACCGGTATCTCTTCACCAAATCCTCGTCCACCGAGAAGTTCCATACTGACTTGGCCATCGTACTTTGCAGCAACGTTGAGACCAAGTCCAGCAGGATGGATGGCATAATTGAGAACGAGCGAATCTGGATTGAGTTGTTCCATTTCACGAACAGTGAGTTGAATCGTTAGATCGGACCAATCCGATTCTGGAATGATGGATTGTTGATCGGGCGTACGTATTCCTTGAAGGGATGGAGGTTGCTGATCAACGAAGATGGTCGTAATCGGTCCTTCACTCAGACCTCGCAAGACCGCTCCACTCGGCGGGTTGTACATCGAGAGATAGAGTCCATGTTCGCCGGGTTGGTCTGGTACGTTTCGTGCAAAGCTAAAGTTGCCATTGGCTTCAACAACGGATTCTTCTCCATTGATTCGCATCAAGAGATCAAACGGTTGCTCAATGGTTCGCATACTTCGATACCAAACTAATTCTCCATTGAATTCCATAATCGATTCATCTGAAGCATATGCTCCAACAGAAGCGACTTCGTTCATATCGATGAAGAGCGAGGATTTTGTCGTATCAAGCGTCAATTCACCACTGTATTGCCACATTGCATCATACAATGGAGCAACCATAGTTTGACCAAGACGGTCCATGAGTTGAATCGTTGGGGTTCGAACAAAGGAAGGATCTGGATCGAAGCCCCATTCAATACTGAAATTGACCACGAATGCACCTTGTTCTGAAAATACGTCATCGCCACCATCGATCATGCAGGATTCAACATCGACGTAAACGTGGTTGCTGTAGCATTGATTCTCCTCAGCAAACCAATAGATAATTGCAGAATCTGTTTCAGTAGAACCAAGGTTCAACTCTATCGATTCAATATCTGTAACACCATTTCGATCCCAGATTGGAATCTGCAGGACATTGGATTCACCTGGATGAAGCCATCCATCCTCATACTCTCCCCAAAGGAGGGCAAATTCCGTACCGAGTTGAGGCGTCCCATCCGAACGGATTTGGATGTTGAAGAGTGGTGTACTTGCACTCCCTCCTTCGATCATAACATTGCCAGCCCCATCAGCAACCGACAACCATCCTTGAACAAATTCGCCATCTGGAGCCTGAGATGTATCCATAGTAAGCGTATACTCACCAATGGTTGCAAGCAAATCATCTGGCTTTGTTAATGGAACTGTGATGGCTTCATCATCATCGAGTAGTCCATCCATATCTGCATCATCAACCCATGAACGCCAAACCTTCGCATCAGCATGATGAGGAAGTGATGGGCTATCTCCGAGAACAAAGTTGATCTCAGTTGCGGGTGAAGCATCTCGATGGTCAAAGGTTTCGATATCCATTCCAATCAACATTGGAGCAATGGAATCCATCGTGAAGTTTGCAATTGGATTGACTTCATAGGCAACACCCTGTCCAACAACTGGCGTGACTTCGAGTTCCATTTCGAGATTGTTCGCACTTGTTGGAACACTGTAAATGATTGACGAAACGCCATTGAGGATGAGATTGGTTGAACCCTTGTCCTGGCCATCGACCAAGAGGCGAACTTGTGCTTGTCCGGTACGAGGCACAGCATCTTGAACGCCTTCAAACCCAAGATACGCATGGACTGTGACGAATGTTCCTTGAACCAATGAAGCTGAATGTGCATCGGTTTCGACACCTGACTGAGATTCGATTGTAAATCGCTTCAAGGCAACATCGTTCTCAATTCCATTGGCATGACCTAAACCGAACACATGATTCAGTGGCAGGGTTGGGCCGGTAGGGCTTACGAGCATGACATTCAATGAAGCGTATGGTTCATCATCCCAACTAACAGGCATTTGGAACGTGTGAGTGAATTGGACATAGGAGCCAGAACCTGTCATCGAAATTTCACCACTTGCATCGATATCACTCCATCCGAGCGCATAGCCAGATTGTTGACAATTCGCCACAGCTGCTCCGTTGAGAGGTAACACGACGGTGCCACAGAGAACCTTTGATTGGCCGCTGTTTCCACGCAATGTGAAATCAACACTCCAGCCGTTGTTCTTGACGTATGAGACTGCATCCATCACGCCCAATGGTGAAAGATCGAATGTTGAATTGACGGTGATCCAATTGGTTGAAGGTGTCAAAGTATCGACTGGGGGATTGACCACGATGGACACTGGATTCAATGTTGGTGCAGAAGTAACACTGTTGATGGTCATCTTGACCGAGCCTGAAGACATCATTCGAACTGGGATGTCTACCTCTTTCACACCACCTAGTGCAATTACTGAACCCAATTGCTGATTGAGTGCTTGAACCAGTGGCGAATTCGCAGCAAGGTTGAGGTTCAGAGACGCATCATACGGTGCAAAGATTCCACACATTGAAACATCAGCATTCGTTTGTGATGAGCCAATGGTGATGCTCACTCGAGCCATTGGCAAACCAAGAATGCCTCGATCGTCTGCAGCGTTGGAGAGCGCACTGTTGAGCGCACCCAATTCAGTCTGTGAAAATTCGACATAATAGGCAGTCTCGAAGTTCGAGAAACCTCGATTTGTTACATCGGACCCTGCAATCTTGATGTTCATGTAAGGTGATTTCATCTCCGTTGACGATGAAACCGTGAAGCCAAATTGGTCAACACCTGAGAGCGGGAGAAGGACATCAAACACACCAGGCGTACTCGGAGATGTGGTCAACGTTTGGCAAATATTCCCATCCGCAAGACGGTTCTGCATTCCATAACTTCCTGCATCAGCTCCATCATAACCCCAATCGGAAACGCCATCCGCACCGATATCGAGTCGAAGGCCAGTCGCTGGAATCGAGCGAACCGTTTCGACTGAGAAGGTATCAACAGAATAGGATGAACCTGATGATTGGAAACGGAATTGAACACTTTGACCGACTTGGTCAAGGTTGGTATAGCCTTCAAGCGGATAGGTTTGCCATCCTCCATCATCGATGTTGGCTTCAAGAATTGGCGAACCTGTTGCAAGAATCGATGTGGAAATTGCTCCAAAACCATTCGAGATTCGATAGAGGGGTGATGTCAGCGATCCAGTCCCTGTAACCAGACCTGACGATTGGGCCCATGATGTTCCTGAAAGTGTCCAATCGTGAACCGCTGGATTTTCACTAAAGGTTTCATTGATGGCACCACTGATTCCAATACTGTGGACTTTAGGACCACCTGATGAGCCTGTAACCATGTGCATCTTGAGTCGAAGCGATGGTGTTGCTTCCCAATCGATGGCACCAAGATCTGCGGTTAAATCGGTCATCTCACGATAGCCTGGAAGCGGTGTTCCAGTTGATGCATCGATCAATGTCCATTCAAAAAGAGCCCCTGTTGGAATCTCCGCATCGATGGCTAACAAGCCATAGGAGGAGGGTTCACTCCCCAAGGTTGCACCTGGCCCAAACGGTGCTGAAGTCCAGTTGCCTTCACCCGTAGAAATACCCGATGCTTTCGGTAAAATCTCAACGTCATCGATGTTCCAACCCGTATAGGTCACACTTCCATCCGATGTACCCAAACCGAATCGAACTTGGAAGTTTGTATTTCCTGCGATGTAGTTTGAGATCGTAATGGTTTGCGTGGTGTATTGACCATCATTTACAGTTCCTGAATTTGACCAGACATTGACCCAGTTTCCAGCCGTATTCTTTACGGAGACATATGCTCGGTCCCATGTCGAAGATTCGACACCAAGCCGCTTCTGGAATTTAAGATCCCATCCACCTGAACAACCGCCACAGTTCATCACAGGTGAAGTTGCCCAGTAGGTTGTTGGCATACCATTTGGATAATTTCCATTGTAGGTGTAAATGGCCTTTGTTCCACTTGTGACACCGTTTGCCTGTCCAATCGAAGTATCATAGCCCCAGAACCAAACATTGTTTCCAGAGAAGGTGAAGAGGTTCGTGCCCTCCATATCATACGTCCAGCCCTGAGGCAGGAGTTGGAGAACTGAATTGTTGACATCCATTCCATCGTAAACGGCCATCGAATGATCGTAAGCTGCAGGTGAATCGAACATCTTTGCTGCTGATACAGGGAGTACGCTCTCGTCGAGTGAGAGTTCAATTCCAGAAATCGCTTCCCCACTCGGAACACTGATCGATGTTGCATCATTCACACCATCTGGATATGAGCCGATGCTTACAGTGCTGGTTTGACCGATGGAAGGAGAAGTTGATTCGACGTTGAGCTCCGATTCTTCTGCAGGCCCAACCAATGGACTGAGCAAAGAAAATAAGAAAATAGATATCAGCAGCGAAGCAACAACTCCGTTTTGCCGACGGCCACCCATGGCTCGTCGTCAACTTCTCACTCAAAAAGGATTCTTGCGACGATAAATGGGAATTTGACCAACAAGCAATATCAACCGTGTGATGCTCCATCGATGTATGAACGATGCTGAAGCCCTGAAGAAAATCGCTGGCGAGGCAGCATGTGAATTTGTCAAAACAGGTATGCGTGTTGGATTAGGAACCGGTTCGACGGTGAAATATACCGTACTTGAACTCGGCCGCCGAGTCCAAGAAGAGGGGTTGGAGATTGTCGGTGTTCCAACCTCCATCGCTACACAAGAACTGGCACTCGACGTTGGCATCCCACTTGTTGAGTTAGGTTCAGTCGATGGCCTTGACATCGTCATCGATGGCACCGATGAATTCGACCCGCACTTCCAATTGATCAAAGGCGGAGGTGCAGCATTGCTTCGAGAGAAGATTGTGGCTCAACAATCTGCAGCGATGGTCGTCGTTGCAGACGAACGAAAGCAAGTGGAATGTTTAGGTGCTTTTGGAATCCCCATCGAGATTACACCTTTTGCTTGCGATGTGACTGTAGCGGCATTGTCTACGTTGCTAAATTGTGAAGTTATATTACGCATGGAGGGAAGTGAGCACAAACTTACTGACAATGGAAATTGTATTGCAGATGCAAAGATTGGTCCTTCGATCAACGATCCAATCGCTACTGAAGCAAGCATCCTAAATGTCGCAGGTGTCGTTCAAGTTGGCTTGTTCAACAACATGTGTGATGCGGTTGTGTTAGCAAGTGGAAACGGCGTAGACACGCTCATGAATCCAAAGGGTCGATTGTAGGCGGGCCTGACGGGGTTCGAACCCGCGACCGACGGATTAAGAGTCCGTCGCTCTACCTGACTAAGCTACAGGCCCATGCCTGCCTCCGTCAGGTTGTATTTAATCATCTTGTGACAAAGTCGTTCCAGCGTCACCTCTCATTGCAGAGAGTGCATCGCCTGGTTGGCAAAGAATGGAACGCATAGAAGGTAATGCAACGATTGCATCGATCATGCTCTTGATTTTCGGGCCCATTGAACCTGGTGGAAATTGATCTTGCTTGAGATATTCTCCAGCCTGCACGACGGATAAATGGCGATGCTCACATTGATCTTCTTGACCAAAATTTGTGTAGACTGCAGGCACAGCTGTCGAAATGATGAGTGCTTCAGCCTCGAGATCAACTGCAAGAAGTGAAGATAATCGATCTTTGTCAATCACTGCTGGAATCCCGCTGTAATGACGTTCATGCTCAATCACAGGTATACCTCCCCCACCCCCGCAAATGACGACTGCACGTTGTTCGACCAATGTACGAATCACATCCAAATCAAGAACGTGCTTTGGCAGTGGACTGGCAACGACACGGCGAGGGCCATGTAAAGTCGTGGCAATATCCCAATCTCGTTCCATAACTTCGCTCGCAGAGAGAACAGGACCTACAGGTTTGGTTGGTAGTGAAAATGCTGGATCGTTTTCGTCAACAAGCACACGCGTGAGCACCATAGCAGTTCGTTCTGGCCGATGGCGATGTTTGAGAATACTATTGAGTTGAAGCGACAACGTGTGTCCAATCATACCTTGCGTGGCTGCAACCCATTCATCCATCGAGTGGGATACTTCAGCATCCAATGTCATCAATTCCCCAACTTGTGGCCCATTTCCATGCGTTAAGACAACCGACCAACCCGCTTCGAGCAAATCGACAACATCGCTCATGACTTTGGCTAGAACAAGTGCATGTTCCTCGTTTTCTGAACCATTTGGTGGAGCGAGTGCATTGCCCCCAACAGCATAAACCACAATCTTGCTCACGAACATAGTTGGTTCGGGTCCTGTTTGATGCTTTCGCCATTTTTTCTGCACAGCGTTCTGTTTGGTACCTTCCTGCAAAAGGTCGGACTTCAAACATGATATGTGAGAACGTAAACGGCGTGTTATGGCCAAAGACATCTGGATTGGTGATGTGCAAAACGGCGATTATGATGGACAAGAAGTCGAACTCAAAGGTTGGGTTAAGCGAACTCGTGGCTCCAATAAAATCCGATTCGTTGTCTTGCGTGATTCAACTGGTATCATCCAATGCGTTGCAAAGCGAGACAATGTTGGTGATGACGCCTTTGAAGCAATCGCCTCTGCTCTCATTGAATCATCGCTAATTCTTCGAGGAACTGTCAATGTCGATGAGCGAAGCGAAGGCGGTCATGAACTGGTGGTTTCAGGTGTTGAAATCGTTGGACCAGTTGATCCGGAACGACCGTTTCCAATCACCGAATCTGCGATGAAAGCTGCTGATGGAGGCGAGACAGAATTCCTTCTCGACAACCGTCACCTCTACCTTCGAACAAGTCGAATGACCACGATGTTGAAGATGCGTTCATCTGTGTTTGGAGCGATTCATTCGTATTTCCGAGATTTGGATTTTGTCGAATACCAAGCTCCAAACTTCGTCGCTGGTGCAGTCGAAGGTGGTTCAACACTGTTTGAGGTTCCATACTTTGGAAGGAAAGCGTACCTTACCCAATCCTGGCAACTCTATGCAGAGGCAGCGATGCCTGCACTTGAGCGATTGTACACGATTGCTCCTTCTTTCCGTGCAGAGAAGTCTCGTACACGTCGACATTTGACTGAGTTTTGGCATGCTGAAATGGAAATCGCTTGGGCAACCAACGAAGAGGTCATGACACACGGCGAAGGTGTGGTTCGACATATTGCTTCCACACTTCTTGATGAGCGCAGTGATGAATTACAATCACTTGGAAGAGACCTTGAACTTGTAGCACGCTACGCTGATTCACCTTTCCCACGGATGCGCTATGACGAAGCCATCGAAATCCTTCAAGGAAAAGGTGTTGAGGTCGAATGGGGACAAGACCTTGATTATTCAAAAGAAAAGGTACTCACACAAGATTTCGATGTCCCCCACTTCTTGACCCATTATCCTAGGATTGCAAAACCATTCTACCATCGTGTCGATCCAAGCGATGACAAGTATGTTCTCTGCCATGATCTTCTCGCACCAGAAGGTTATGGAGAAATCATTGGTGGTGGGGAGCGTACATGGTCTGAACAAGAGATTCTTGCGCGTCTGGAAGAAGAAGGAACACCAAAAGAAGCGTACCAATTCTACATTGATACTCGAAGTTACGGCGGTGTACCTCATGGTGGCTTTGGTCTCGGTGTTGACCGAGTATGTTCATGGTTGAGTGGAGCAGATCACATCCGTGAAGTCATTCCATTCCCTCGTGATTCCCGACGAGTCACCCCCTGAGGCTGGAACATGCAACCAATCATCGCACTCGGCTGTGGCCTTGTTGGCGAGTATGTTATCCATCGACTTGCTGATGATGGCCATCAGGTCACAGCAGTCGACATACGCATACCAACTTCATTGATTCAACGCAAGGATGTAATCTCTATAGAACAAGATGCTCACCAATTTGTTGAATCGTTG
>JASLVI010000058.1 GCA_030741455.1 Candidatus Poseidoniaceae archaeon
TTGATGCAAGGGGCTTTGCAGACAACAGAGAAAGCGCCACCACAGATGACTGTCAGTGTCCGATCGCTTGACAATGGATATCATGTCATTCGAGTCACAAGCTTGGATCAAACACTTGACCCAGGGCGCATTTCATTCAATCTTCAAGAAGAAGGGTCAAATGGAAATGGTTCCTTTAACGGCTATGTGAACGATGCAGAAGTCTATTCTGTAATCGGTTCAAACATTTCGTTCCATGACCGTGATGCAAGTTATTCAATCTCTGCCGGTGATTATTTTGTCGTTCATTCAGAAGCAATTGGATCCGATGAGGGTGTTTGGACGTTTTCACTGTTGGATGAAAGCATTCAGTACGTGCTCGTCCGAATCGACTTACCACCTATGACTTCATGACAGGTCTTCTGTATCATTGAGTGCTCGAATAAAATTCAATTGAGCGTTCTTTTCACGCAATGCTTGCTGAAGAATGGCAAAAACATCCTCTGTGCATGCCGAACTGAGTGCGGATTGGCGATCTTCTTGCTTGTCAAGAACTGCGTTGGCAACTTGCCATAGTGATGCCGTATCATAGGGCAGGAATTCTTCTTCGAGAACAAGAAGCATTTGCTCGAGTTGGACTTCATCATTTCGAAAAATGGAGTTCATATCAACAATATGTTGCGCCCAATCATGAAGAAATGCTGACCACTCTTCGGCAGGAAGTTCCCCTTCCAATTCATCAAGCAATCGAATCTTGGCACGAAGATACAATTTCCCCTCAGGAGAATCATGAGCATATTGTTCAACCAAATCATCAACACTTGGATAGATTTCACCGAATGGCATCGAGGGAAGCGCTGACTGGAGTACTTCAATAATCTCGAATCGTTGATTACCATGTGCAGTAAACATGATGTTTGTCCCTTGCTCTTGCATATCCTCAACCAAGCAGAGCACACCAAATGTTGAAGGCTGTGACCATCCATCTGTTAATTCAATTTCAGAATCGTGAGCGATGTAACCAAACGGATATTCGTCAATTGTGCAATCATCAAGCATTTGCTTGTATCGTGGTTCAAAGACACGAAGTTGTTCTCGAACCGTTGGAAAGATTCCAGCCGGCAAAACGAACAAAGGAATCGTTTGCTCATCGCTCATGTAGTATCATCACACCTCTCACTCTTGAAGGGTTGTGATTCATCCACCGATGTAAGACATTTCCACTTTCAGTTGTTCTGTTTGATTTGAACGTTGTTCAGAGTACCGATCGGTTCGGTCATTCCATATGCTTTGAATGGCGTTGGATATATCTTCCTCGGTCCCATCCATCCGCAAAATACTGCGTACATCATGACCTCGATTTGAAAATAGGCAGGTGTAGATGCTCCCATTTGCAGAGAGCCGTGCCCGTGAACAATCACCACAAAATGGATTTGTAATTGATTCAATAAACCCTATTTTCCATCCTTCTTTCGTGGTATACACCTTTGCAACATCACTTTTGTGAAGTGGCTGATTTCGTTGGAGGGATCCAAATTCATCGTCGAGCAAATCTCGCATCGATTCAGCTGAAACCACATGCTCAAGGTTCCAGTCATTCGTAGTTCCAACATCCATGTATTCGATAAAACGAACAGGGACGCCCCTAGGTCCAAAGGCACGTACCATCGGTACAATCTGCCCTTCGTTGACATCCTTTTTGATAACTGTATTCACTTTGACAGACAAGCCAACCTCCAATGCGGCATCAATACCTTCCAGAACCATCTGAGGATTTGCACTTGTATCTCCCATGGACTTGAAGATTGATTCGTCGAGAGCATCCAATGAAACAGTCACTCGACTGAGCCCTGCCTGGTACAGTTTCGCAACGTGTTTTTTCAACAATAATCCATTGGTTGTCATTGCGATATCGAGTTCATTTGAACATGCGCGTAATTGAGCAATGAGGGAATGGAGATCTCGCCGAAGAAGTGGTTCACCACCTGTTAAACGCACTTTGCGAAGCCCATAAGGAATTAACGATTCGACAATACGTACAATCTCTTCAAAACGTAGAATATCTTCTTTGGGAAGAAACGGATAATCGGCATCAAAATGTTCTCTTGGCATGCAATAACGGCAGCGCATATTACAACGATCCGTTACCGAAATTCGCAAGTCGAGGAGAGGACGATTGTGAGCATCCTCAATGGCCATGCTTCATCGAACCTGAATTGTATTGTGAATGTTTGCAAGCCTTCATCTGATAGTGTATTTTGGAAGAACTATGACCAAAGGTAGGGTGAAGAATTGGGGCCTTCGAAGAAAAGGGCATCAACCGAGCCACATACCTGCTCTTGAAATCCATCCAACAACCATCAACAATGAATGGATTCTTCCTCCATCAAAGAGCCACTTAATTAGAATGTTGTACCTATGTGCATTAAGTAAGAATAAACATACGTTGCAAAATTTCAAGAATCTTGGTGAAGATGCTGAAAGCATGAAACGTTGTCTAGCACAACTGGGTGCAACATTCATTCCACTTGAAAATGGGATTGAAATTAATGGATGTGGAATTGAAAGATTTCAAAACTCGCCTAGTACTCTTTATGCAGGTAATTCTGGGACAGCACTTCGATTTTTAATTGGGCTTACTTCGAGACTTCCTTTCCAAAGCAAGGTGGATGGTGATGCTACTCTAAGAAACAGAAATCATTCGGACTTGTTGGATTCCATATCATTGATTGACGTTAACATCTTGCATGAGATTGAAAATGAACAGTTACCAATCCTGGTGCAGGGCCCGTGGAAGGGTTCAGATCTGAGTGTTAATGTAAGTCGGTCCTCTCAGCCTTATTCGAGTCTCTTATTGGCATCTTGTGGATTGAAAGAACCGGTAACTATCAAATCAAAGGGTGATGCTGTAAGCCGCCGACACGCGTCTGTAACCATCGATTTGATGCGAGAATGTGGAGCATCCGTCGATGTTCAAGATGATGTTACGTTGATTCAACCATGGACATCAAATCCACCAAGTCATTGGAATGTTCCCACTGATGCTTCCATGATGGCGTTTCCTGTTCTTGCCTGTATTTTGACAAAGGAATCGATCAACATCGAGAACCCAATCGAACTAGAGCATTCATTGGGCCATGAAGTAATGCTCGAACATCTCTCAGCTTTTGGAATTCAGGAAGAGGCAGGAACGTTAACTTACACCGGCAATGTTGCTTCTTGCGAAATTGATTTACGCGATGCAAACGATCTCCTGCCTCCACTCTCAGCAATTCTAGCACTCTCTGGGGGCGGGCGTTTGTATGGAGCAAGTCATGCGCAACACAAGGAAAGCAATCGAATCAAATCCACGGCAGATCTTCTCGAATCCTTTGGTTTAAGGTGCACAATTGAAGAGGATGGATTGTCTATAGAAGGAGGTCAATCACTAATTATGCCATCGGAATTTGTCGATACCTATGGCGATCATCGGATTCAAATGACGGCTATCTTGCTCGCAACACAAACTGGGGCGACGGTTGAAGGCCCAGAATTGCATAAAATCGCATATCCCGATTTCTTACAGCGACTTTCAACCATGCCTACCGAAGTGCTTGTCAAGGGAATCCAAGGATAGACGCAGTGCAGTTGGGCGTCCATGCACACAAGCCCACGGATTTGGTACATTTCGCATGTCTTCGAGCAATCGACGCATCTGAGCAAGTGTGAGGTTATCGTTTGCTTTCACAGAACCGCGGCATGCGTTCAAGAAGGCGATGTGGTCCTTCCGTCGTTCAATCGTCTCCAGAGGAGCCCCTTCCTCAGAAAGATCTTGCAGTAAATCGAACAAAAATGGTTCAAGTTCATCACCGTCCAAGAGGCGAGGAGCTTGTGTAACATCCCATTCGCCCTCACTTTGCTTTTCCAATTTGAAACCGAGTTCCTCAAATCGTTGCAAAGAGGTTTCAAGATGGGCTTCTTGAGCAAGTGTGAGTTGAATTCGTGAAGCAACAAGACGAGGTTGTGGCAACCAAAGAGATTCATCATTTCGTAATCGCTCATATCGAATACGTTCATGCAAAGCATGTTGATCGATGAGTAACAACTCTTCACCTGCTTGAGCGAGAATATACGAATCTGCAAATTGGGACAACGGTTCCATGACAGGGAGGTCGTTGTCAACACCAGGCAGTGGTGATTCTTCTGTTGGCGAAACACTCCCTCCACATCCTGCATGACGATGCAATTCACGCTCCTGATGCGAAAGTGCTGGTGCAACGGGTGTTGATGACATCCCTGGAAGCACCTTTTGAGCAGATGCTGCAATCGATTGCGGCCGGGGCTTCTCGATTTGATTAGTGACTTCATCAGCAACTTCTCCAACCAAATTCAGTTGCGTCCCTGCCGCAAGTGCCCAACTTGGTGCGGTCGTTGTAGGTGGAACCGCTGGATTCTCAACACTTGTTGAAGGCATCAATAACTCTTGAATTGGTTGCTTATCCCCTGATTGAGCCAATCCTTGTAACTCTTGAATCTCTCCACTCGAATCTGGTTTTGTTGGCGATGTTGCAAGCGTATGAGCAATGGCTCGCTCAAGTCGTTCAAGCACACGCCATGAATGGCGAAGTCGAACCTCTCGCTTTGTTGGATGCACATTCACATCAACCTCCTTTGGAGGGACGCGTAAATGAAGAACCGCAACAGGATGTCTTCCTTGCATTAACCGTGTACGATAGCCTCGCCGAATCGCTTGATGGAAAGGTGTTGAGGCAACCGGTCGATCGTTGACAAAGATGTGAATCTCATCGCCCTTTCCTCGTGAAATGTCGGGTGCGCTGATGTATCCTGTCCATGATTCATCACCTGGTACTTCGGAATCTTGGTCAGGAAGAACCAAAGGAAGCAGGTTGGAGGATTGACCTCCTAATACATCATACAGGCGATCTTCAATCGATTCGCTCGCTGGAAGGTTTAATGTTGAACGCCCATCGATGGTACAACGAAAAGCCACGTTTGGGTGGGCAATCGCATGAGCGACTACCACCTCAACAATTCGTGCATGTTCCGTAGCAGGACGTCGCTGGAATCCAAGACGTACAGGCGTATTTTGGAAGAGGTGCTCGACCGTAACAATGGTACCATTCGCCATACCGATTGGCTCCAACGATTTCTGGACGCCATCTTCCATCGATATGCTTCGACCTTCCTGACCCGATGGCCTGGAAGATACGATCAATCGTGACACAACACCAATACTCGCAAGTGCTTCGCCACGAAAACCAAGCGTATGGATTTCGTTCAAATCTTCAGGCTGACTCAATTTTGAAGTTGCATGACGAGATAAGGCTAATTCCAAATCATTCTCATGAATACCGCTCCCATTGTCTTCGATTCGAATGAGATCAAAACCTCCTCGTTCAATTTCAACATGAATCGAAGTCGAACCTGCATCGAGCGAATTCTCAAGCAACTCTTTGACAACTTGGGCTGGACGTTCAACAACTTCACCTGCAGCGATGTGACCAATGGTGAAATCGTCAAGTTGTTGAATCCTCTTCAGTTCACTGATCTTAATCACGCTCCAGTTGATTTTGCAACCGTTCAATCAATGTAAATGCATCCCGTGGTGAAAGTTCATCCAGATTGAGAGTTGCAAGTGTCGAGAGAACTTCTTCCTGGGTTTTCGAAATCGATGACCCATTCTGTTCGCTGGTTTGCATTGCTGCAGCAGCAAAGTAACCCAAGAGCGAGGATTGTCCTTGTTCGCGTGTTGTCGGTGCACCATCTCGCCCAGCTTTGGCCCCCTGTGCTTGCTTTTCGAGGAATGCAAGCAAATCAGTCGCTCGCTCGACGACATTACGTGGAAGCCCGGCCAAGGCTGCAACTTGAACACCATACGATTCATCACATGGACCATCAGCAACCGTGTGAAGAAAACGAAGCGCCCCATCTTTTTGAGCTACTTGAACATGGACATTGGCAAGCCCTGGCACTTCGGATTCAAGACCAACCAGTTGATGATAGTGCGTTGCAAACAGACTTCTTGCACCAATTCGATTGCAGACATCTTCTGTGACTGCCCAAGCTATGGATAATCCATCAAACGTTGATGTTCCACGGCCGATCTCATCGAGTAGAAGAAGCGAGTTGGGCGTCGCTCGGCGCAATATGTGGGCGACTTCGATCATTTCCATCATGAACGTTGAGCGACCTCGTCTCAAGTCATCGCTCGCTCCGACTCGCGTGAAGATTCGATCGATTAAACCGAGACGGGCCTTTTCTGCAGGGACAAAACAGCCTGCTTGGCTTAGAATGCTTACAAGTGCAACCGTTCTCAAATAGGTCGATTTACCACCCATATTCGGACCAGTAATCAACAGGAAGTGCCGTTTCTCATCCATGACGACATCGTTGGGGACAAATCCATGTTGAACCTCAAGAACAGGATGACGGGCGTTATTCAAAACCATCTTACGCCCATCGGTCAATACCGGTTTCACCCAAGATCGCTGACGAGCAGTTGAGGCAAAACACTGCAACACATCGATAGCAGCAACTCTGGAAGCAATTTGAGCGAGTTGGTTGGCATGCGCCCGAACACGATCACGCAATTCACAAAACAATGCGTATTCGATTGCTTTGGATTTACTCTCCGCCGTGAGAAGAAGGTCGTCTTGTTCACGGAGTTCATCGGTAACGTACCTGTTGCCATTGGTCATCTGCTGCTTTCTCGTCCATTCTTGTGGAACTTTATCTGCATGTGTTGCTGTAACCTCGATAAACCAACCAATTTGTCGGTTCATACGAACCTTCAGACTCGGAATGTTGAGTTCACTTCGCAAGGTTGATTCCAAATCGGAAAACCAAGAATGACCTTGAAGGGATGCATTACGAAACCGATCGAGTTCTTCGTGAATGCTTGAACGAATCAATCCTCCATCCCGTAAACCCAACGGTACTTCATCGACCAATGTGCGATGGATGTCCTCAGCGACATCAGCGAGCAAATGAAGATCTTCAACAAGATGTGTCAAGAGGCCATCTTCTGTTTCTTTGCATAGTCTTTGTATCGCTGGAAGTCGTTCTATAGCGTTAGCAGTTGCGATTAAATCTCGTGCATTTGATCGATTATACTTCAATTGAGTCGAGAGCCGCTCAAGATCGAGCATCCCCTTGAGGTTTTCACGGAGAAGGTCCAAGCGTTTTGAAGAGCGCATCAGCGCACCGACCGATGCATGACGTGATTGTATTGCATCAACATTGGAAAGAGGGCGCAAAAGCCACGATTTGAGACAACGGCGGCCCATCGCCGTCCGACATTTGTTCATCGCCCACAAGAGTGAACCTTCGTATTCTCCTGCTAACGTTTGGGTTATCTCAAGATTGCGAAGTGTTGTTTGATCGAGTACCATGCCTTCAGATGTCTCCTGAATCTCAACATCTCGAATCGCAATGTCGTCATGACGATGGACAGAAGCAAGATAATCGGCTGCAAGGGCAGTAGCCTCCAATGCTTCAGGAGATTGACCGAGGTCAAGGTGACCGAGATCATTCACTTCGAGCATGGTCTTGAGACGCTGATTTGCTCGCTTTGGTTGAACTGAATGCTGACTCACAACAACAGAATCAAGCATCCCAAGAAGGTGAAGAAATTCGCTACGCTCAGCATCACGAGGTGTGATGACCAATTCACTCGGATTCCACCGCATGATTTCATCGTAAAGCGAAGCCCACCTACCCTCACCTTGAAATGCCACAGCCCAAGCTTGCCCTGTTGAGGCATCGATCATTGCAATCGCAGTGGATTCATCTGTAACCAGTAAACTGCAGAGTAATGCAGATGCATCCGAACCGATAAGCGATTCTTCATACAATGAACCAGGTGTATAAATTCGTGTTACGACGCGCTCCAGAAGTTTTGCACCCTCGCGCAACTCTTCCTCTTGCTCGGCTACAGTAACTTTGTATCCTGCACGAAGCATCAGACGAAGATTCTCCTCCAGTTGATGCCATGGAAATCCTGCCATAGGGATGGGTTGCTCAGCGTTTTTATCTCGAGAAGTTAATGCGAGGCCAAGAACATTGGAACCTACTTCTGCATCATCATGAAACAACTCGTAAAAGTCGCCCATCCGAAAAAATAGAATCGTTCCTGGATTGGCTTCCTTGAGTTCATGGAATTGGTCCATCATACTCCTTTTTGCCATTGAAACGCCCTCCTTACAGTATGCAGGATTACGCCTAATGACGAGAGGTGATTAAGGTTCGGAAAAGTCCGTGTCTTATGCTTTCTTCGCATGCATTGCTTTCTCGACCATCATGTATACCTGTGTTGCAATCATGATCACGCCGACAAGAATGAATCCAAAGTTGAGTAAACCACGTCCAGATGAGAGGGACCCTTCGATGGACAAATCAAGCGAAATTCTGTCTGCCTCTCCCTGTGCATCGAAACCGTGAATGTAAACCGTCCCTCCCTCGGCCATCCCCGAAGTGGCTTGCAATGGGAATGGGTAAGCGAGATTCTTTGACGAAGCATCTCCCGTTTCCAAGTCAATACGCAGGACGGATTCGCTTCCTCGTTCGCCAAATAACCAAACTCGGTGTTGTTTACATTCGTATATCATAGCGTTCGATGGATAATTC
>JASLVI010000059.1 GCA_030741455.1 Candidatus Poseidoniaceae archaeon
CGAGCCCAACGGCAGAGTCCATACCGTTGACATGGTCGATGAGAGTGTGAAGATCAAGGGCATTGGCGTGTTGAATCCACATCAACGACTAAGCGATGTTGAAATCGGTCAAGAAATTCAAATCGGTTCGAAGACGTTTACTCGTTTGCCCCCACGACTCCCTGAACTTGTCAAAGGCATGAAGCGGAGAGCGCAAACAATTGGGTCGAAAGATGCTGGTGTCCTCATCGCCCGACTTGGAATCGGACCAGGTGATGTCGTGCTTGAAGCAGGACTCGGTTCGGCAGGTCAATCGATGCATCTTGCACGAGTGATGGGGGCATCTGGCCATTTAATCACCGTTGAACCTCGACAGGAACATTCAGATGTCGGTCTTGAAAATCTATCAACGCTTTCTCAAGCCTTACCTGAATTTCCAACGCACTCACACATCGATGGTCGAATTGAAGCATCTGTCATTGAGATTGAGGAGATTTCTACCCACGTTGATGCCATTCTTCTCGACTTGCCAGAACACGCTGAAGCCATTCAAGCAGTTGCGCATCTCCTCAAGACTGGAGCGCGTTTATCGTGCTATTGCCCCGTTTCAAGCCAACTTGAGCAGGCCTGGATTACGTGTGAAGAAGTCGGTCTTGAAGTCGAATGGGCTGGAGAAATCATTGAACGTGAATGGGGAAAAGCCAGCAAAGGTGGCGTTCGACCAGTCAACGGCCCATTCGGCCATACTGCATTCCTTCTCATCGCTCAGAAGAAGTGATGATCAGAACTTGGGAGCTGAACCGTATTCAACGACGCGAATGCTTGAGTCACACGTTGGACAAGTAAATCGGAATGGAGGATCATTTCCGCCAGGAACGGCAAGCCGTGCTTCACAAGAAGGACAGGAAATACGTCGATTGGAATCCATACGACACTCGTTTGGACCCAATGCATATTGCTTGGTTTCCTCCTCTTCTTCCTCTTCTTCTTCATCAACAGGAACGACACTGCGTGGCTTTCGAAGTCGAATGACCAACACTGCCAATGCAAAGAGCACGTAACCTGCAGCCATTACTTGGAGAGTGGTCTCTTTGCTCAATTCAACACCGAGTAATGTCACACCCTGTGGCGGTTGTGGTTCACCCTTGACACTAATCTCCAGAGGATTCGATTCGGCGTTGATGCCACTACCATCGATTTGAATCAATGCTCGTATCCGAATCTCGGCAACGGTCGCATCGGGGTTAAGGGCGTCAAATCGAACAACAAAGATCTCAGATGCTCCAGGAGCGAGCGTGAAAGAATCGGTAACTTCGCCAAGGGAATTATTGAACTTGATATTGAAAACACCATCACCTACACCAACGGTGGTCATTTTACCTGAGATGCCTATGTTTGCAAGATTGGTAATGGTGATCGTTGTTGATGATCCTCCAAGATATGGAATTGACAATTCACTGTCTGCGAGTGAGATTGAAGCCACAAAATTTGCATCCCATGTCGCATCGATGGTGTAGACGACTGCCTCGTTGTGGATTGCATCCGAACGTGCAGTTGAGACTGCTCTAAAGCTGAATGCATTGGTCCCAGCAAGAGCATCCTCTGGAACGTTGCAAACATACGGGAGTTGGAATGTCGATTCACCTGGTTGGAGAACAACCGAAGATTCCATTTGACAAGAGAGTCCTACCGAAGAGAGTGAGAAGACATCTGCGCTGTTCCCCGTATTGATCACAGTAAACGAGCCAGATATTGTACCGCCCGCTACAGTTGGAGAATTATCAGAAAGGACAGTAATGTCAGCACCTGCAGTCATTGGAATCAATGTCAAAATTGTGACATCTGTAGAAGATGGGTCGAGTGTTGATGTTGCTACAAGATTAATTGGAAGGCCGCTTGGATTTGCACCAACAGCAGTTTCACGTACACTCAATACGACTGATTGTGATTCACCGATTCCGAGAACAACCGAAGTCTTGGAGAGTGAGACCTCGAAATAATTCGAGGTCTCTCCTGCACCGATTGAAAGTAAGAATGTATCTTGAAGAGTACCGATGTTTGTCACTTCAACCGTTACGTTCGTCAATGTAGAAGGTCCAGCGATGATTTGGTTGGTGTTCGGACTGAGTTGCGCCAAGGTTCGATCGATGACCTGAAGTTCAATTGCGAGCAATGCTTCGGTAGTATCGGCAATCAAACGAAGTGTGAGTGCATCGGTTCGTGCGTTGGTTGCTGCTGATGCTGTAACGCTGAAGGATACATTGTAGACTGAACCTGCTTCGAGAAGATAGCCGTTCACATCAGGCAAACCAGCATTCACACCACCAGGCAATCCGGCAATTGTGAAGGTATCGAGCGTAATGTTGGAGGTCCCCTCATTCTCGATTACGATGGTAACAGAGGATTCTTCACCCGATTGAACCACAATACGTCCATCCAGTGGACCTTGCAGGCTGAGATCTGCAACCGATTGCACATCAAATTCAACCGATAGGTTCTGTTCAACAAGTGAATCATGCGTGACGGCAATGAGCCGTTCATACAAGCCAAGCGAGCCTTCAGCAGCAGTCGCTTTCAATGTCCAAATGGCTGATGCATCAGCCGCTACTGAGACCGATGAGGATCCGTCAAGTACGAGTGAAACAGGTGACGAAGCGTTGCTGCTAATCTGTAAGGAGAACGTCTCCGTTTCGCTTCCAGTATTGAAGACACGGACTTCCAACGTGGTTTCAACCCCAGGATCGAGAAGAGTTGCTCCACTCGGCCCTTGCAAGACAAAATCGATTTGGCGGTCAATTTCAAAGGAAAAATCTCGAACAAAGGAAACGGTCGAATCGGATGAAAGCGTTGATGTGAGTCGAAGCGAGCACACATCACCCACGTTCGCTGCAGTACCAACATCGACCTGGAAAGGTAAGTCCTGGGATGCACTCACGTCAATTGTCGAAGAGTATGTCAACAGCGACGCTGTACATGGACCGGATAAGACAGACAAGGCGTAATCAAATGATGCTGAAGTCGTTCCAATATTGGTTAAACGAAGTGTTGTATTGGTCTGCTGTGATGGAATGAAAGCATCACTTGCATTCAAGAAATCAACTTGCAAATCATAATTCGCTTGAACATCAACAACCATCAGCGTTGATGTTGTGAGGTTACCAAACAATGAACCGGCATAGAGGCGTACACCTGTAGCACCAGGACTTGCATCGGAAGGAATAGAGATGCGAAGGGTAGCAGTCTGTTGTCCATTCGCTGAAAGATTCTCAATCTGATCGTCCAACCAGCGTACTTCCCAACCAGGCGGGAAGGTTGAATGTTGGCTCATTGCTTGAATTGCACCAGAAGCTTCCCACGGATAATTGTAGGAAGATGAGCCATTGAAAACAACCTCTGCTGCTGCTTGCTGAAGCGTGAGACGTAGGGTTGCATCCATCGTCGTATTGTCGGTCAAACCGACGGGTGAATCTCCCGTGAGTGCTGCAAAAAGGACACAAGCAGAGAGATATGATCCTGATGTAGAAGGATGACTTCCATCTGCAGTATAAAGGCCATAGAAGGTCGATGTTGGCGATAACGGATTACCGCCAGAAGCGACGATGGAATCATGAATGTGCTTGAATGCTAGACCGACTGGAGCGATGTAAATCTCTGCAGAAGTTGAGAGCGAAATGTTGTCTCTATAGTCGATATATCCCTCTTCAAGACGGTCTTGCATCACTGTATAATTTGGATAGAGGATTGGATGCATAGTATCCCCACTTCGTCGACCCCAGGTCATGAACAACATCATGGCACCACCCTCTGTATCGACTCGGTCGGCAAGATGGATGCTTCCATTCTTGCTTGCAAGCCAATCCGAATTGGTGCGTAGGAAACCAGGGAACTGTGATTGATCTTGAAGCACCACCGTATCCCATACGCCGGATGCAAGGGAAAGATTCTGAGCACTTCCTGATGTGTTTACATCATTCCAGTGGTTTGCAATCGCCCAACTACCACTGGTGAAATCCGACGTGTTGCTCGGACTGTGGGCGCTTCGAAGCAATTCTTCAAGCATCGAGGAAAGACTGTTCGCTGAAGTATAGGAGTTTCCAAACATTAGAACATCACTGACTGAAGCGGACCATGCGGGCGTATTGTTCGTAGTGTTAGATGAATCACTTGACGAGTAGTTTGCCCACCAACCACTGAGATCAGGCTCTTCGCCAACACCAAGGAGATACGAATCCATGACCGAACCATAGTTGCTTACTGGAATGGAGAGGTCGAGACTTTGGCCTGGTTGCATGGCCAAGAGCCCTTGATCACCAATGCCTGTAGCATCAAGATATGGGTTGTAAACGATTGCAACACTCACGTATACGTCAATGGATGTTGATGCGCTTCCATCACTTTCATTGACGTAAATTGTAAATTTCCCATTATCACTTGGCGTTGCTGTTTCAGCAAGATGAACAACAATGGTCGTCGTCGTGTTGTAGGTCGGCAAGACATTTGAAACGGAATTCGATGTTGGTGTAGCACTCCACAGCGAAGAGAGGCCATCGGTTGTTGTCTCAACATCATACGTTTCAATGGATGAACCGTTGTTTTCAATGGTGAGGGTCAAATTCATTGATTCGCCTGGCACGAGTATCATATGACTCATGTCAACTTGCAACTCAATTTCAGGGTCTGCACGTGTTAATTGAGCGAGAGGCGATGCACTTGCAAGGAGCATCATTCCTACCAAAACGACCGCACGAATAGAGAGTTGCGACATGGGACCAATCCGTGCGAGGTGTTCTCAGCACTTGAGCGAATCGGCTTGAAGCGTGGAAAGTTCACGATTGAAGCAATGTTTGGATTCGAGCCGAATCGATACGCTCCCAGGGGAAGTGGCCTTCGTCTGTTGGGACTCGTCCAAAGTGGCCCCCAGAGGATGTTTCTCTGTAGATCGGTCGAAGCAAGTCAAGGTCGCGAGCGATTGCAGCAGGTCGGAAATCAAAGGTGGATTCAACTCGCTTAGCGAGTTCCTCATCGGAAACAACACCCGTTCCAAAGGAATCGACCATCAAACTCACAGGGTCTGCCACTCCAATGACATACGCCAACTGAATCTCAAATTTGGTCGCCAATCCAGCAGCAACAACGTGTTTTGCAGCCCAACGTGCAGCATATGCAGCACTACGATCAACCTTTGACGGATCTTTTCCACTAAAGGCGCCACCACCATGTCGGCCCATTCCTCCATAGGTATCGACGATGATCTTTCGACCTGTAAGGCCAGCATCTGCGTATGGACCTCCTGGGTCTGCGAATCGTCCAGTTCCATTGACGATGAGTTTGTAACCGGGCAGAAGAAGTTCCTGTGGGATGGTTGTTTCAACGACATGCTTTGTAATCGCTTCACGGACATGTGCGAGTTCCTTTTCGACCGAACCCTCGAATTGGTCCTTCAGATTCTTGTCATGTTGAATGGCGATAACGACCGTATCAACACCAATGATTGAACCATCTTCGTTGTAGGCTACCGTCACTTGTGTCTTCCCATCTGGGCGGGACCAAGGTAGAATATTTTCTTCTCGCACGGTCTTTAATCGACGCGATAAGCGCTGTGATAGTGCCGCAGCAAGCGGGAAGAAGCGACCTTTAAGATCGGCGTATGCTTCTGTTTCATCGCAAGCATAACCGAACATGAGACCTTGATCACCAGCTCCTTGCGAATCGATGTTATCTCGATCAACACCTTGATTGATGAAAGTCGATTGTGTAGTAACATAAACCAATACATCACAGCGTGAAGTATCGGTTGCATCCATACCGATATCATGCGACGTGTAGCCAATATCAGCAGCTGCCTTCCGAGCAACGGCTTCGTAATCAGGCGTTTGACCTTCAAGTGAAACTTCACCCGCCAAAACGATGACACTCTTTTCGGCCATACCTTTGATGCAGGTTTCGACCGCAACTCGAGCGTTTGGATCAACTGCCAAACAAGCATCAACAATCGCGTCTGACACGGCATCGCAGACCTTGTCCGGATGGCCGGAGGTTACCGATTCGGAACTGAACATCCGTTGTGTCATACTCTGACCGCTTGGATTCACATTATCAAAGGTTTGGTTTTTTGAAGGAATTGTTTTTGGCGATTGCTATTTTAGGAACATCGGACAGGATTTGCCATGGCTGACTGGCACCCTACGGCATATCGAACGCACACCCTCGCTGAAATCCAAGACAAAGGTGAAGACCTTGTGGGAACGGAAGTCACTGTTTGTGGCTTCATGGAAGCGAATCGAGGTAAAGGAGCCATCTGTTTCGTTGATCTACGAGATGGAACGGGCAAACTTCAGGTGTTCCTCAAGGGTGATACCGTTGGTGAAGAGAATCTTGACCTTGTCCAACGAATGACACGAGAGTCTACGCTCCAATTCACAGGAACTGTCGCTCAAAAGCGACCCCCGAAACTCAAGGAAGGAGAAACACCTCCACCCCCTGCTTACGAGATTGTTGCTTCTAATGTCAACGTCCTCACTCGGGCAAACGTACCTCTGCCGCTTGGAATTACAGATACGGTCTCGATTGGGCTTGACACGCGTCTTGACAACCGTTTCCTTGATCTTCGACGCGCCCATGTCAATGCTATGTTCACACTGCGTGCACGAGTATTGCAGTATGGCCGAGAGCATTTGATTACCGAAGGCTTCAAAGAAATCAATACACCGAAGATTATCGCCTCAGCATCCGAAGGAGGTACCAATCTTTTCCCAATGATGTACTTTGATACGCCTGCCTTCTTATCACAAAGCCCACAACTGTACAAACAACTGGCTGTCCTTGGAGGCATGGAACGCGTCTTCGAAATTGGACCTGCATTCAGAGCTGAAAATCACGACACATATCGACATTTAAACGAATTTATTTCATTCGATATTGAAGCGGCATGGATGACCGATGAAGATGTCATGGGTGTTCAAGAACGTATGATTCATCATATTTGGAAATGTGTCGCAGAAAACGAACAGGAGCACATTGCAACCATTAATGCCTATCGAGAAACGCAAGAATTGGAACCAATTTCAGTGGATGTGCCAAGTCTTCCATTCCCACGAATTGATTATTGTGAAGCCATTCAAATGATTCAAGATGCTGGTGAGGAAATCAAGTGGGGCGACGACATCGATTCATCACACTGCGACATCATCGCTGCGAAATATCCAGGATTCCACTTCCTGCCTCGATGGCCAATGGCAATGAAACCATTCTACATCCATCATGTCCCTGGCGAAAATGGTGTGACAGGAGAACAACTTAGTCGTGGGTTTGACCTCAACTATGGCCGAGATGAAATGACAAGTGGCGGCCAACGCGAACACAATGTCGAAATGCTCGAAGAGAACTTGCGAAGTAAGGGACTCAATCCTGATGATTTCTCTTTCTATACCGATGGATTCCGATTTGGAGCGCCACCGCACGCAGGTTGGGGTCTCGGTGTTGCACGGCTTTTGATGGTCTTGACCGGTTCCCGCAACGTTCGTGAGACAGTTTTGTTCCCACGAGATCGCCATCGAGTTACGCCATGAGTTGGCCATCATGCCCATCGATCGAATGCAATGGGGCGCTGAGGAATGGCAGTATGCTGATTTGCATATGCCCGATGAACCATCACCGTTTCAGAACGATCACGGCGTCCCATGTATCATGTTGATACATGGTGGATTTTGGAAAAAACAGTACACTTCTGAACTGATGCAACCGATTGCCAATGCATTGAGTGATGCTGGTGTTGCAAGTTGGAACACCGAATTCCGAAGATGGGAGGAAGGAGATGAAGGTGTATGGATGGATACACTTTCTGATGTTCTTCGTGCATGGGGGCAACTTGCGCTCCTTCCTGGTATCGATATTACCCGAAGCATGGTGATGGGGCATTCAGCAGGCGGACATCTTGCCCTATTGATGGCCAGTAAAGCAGAACGAAAGCCATGGCTTGCGATTGCACAAGCACCTATCACCGATTTGTTTGGTGCAGACGATGCAAAACTCAGCGACGATGGCGATGCTATTCGCAAATGGATGGGTTGTACCCCATACGAACATGAGGCTTTATGGAAGAAGGTCAATCCCATAGATCTGCCACCGAATTCACCTGTTCTTCTTATTCATGGAGAGCAAGATGTTGACGTTCCACTCGAACAGAGTGAAACCTATGCACGAGCCATGAAAGCAAAAGGTTGCGATGTGCAAAAGGTCTGGCTACCTGGCAATCACTACAGCATCATCGATGCTGCAAGCGATGATTGGTTGGTTCAACAAGAGGCTATTTTGGATTGGTTGTAAGAGCGAACCACTAAGAGAGGGTAACCTTTCCACCCATCATGGACCTCCTTGGTGACCATGCTGTTCTTGATACCAACGCGCTCAGGGGAAAGACTGCACTCATTTGTGGTGCAAGTCGTGGAATTGGTGCGGCGACCGCTCGAATCATGGCAAAGGCTGGTGCAAACGTCATCATCGCTTCTCGAAGTGAAGAACAACTCAAGTCATTGCTCGAAGAACTTCCAACACTTGGGAACGGCCAACACAGGGCATTGGTGATGGACTTG
>JASLVI010000005.1 GCA_030741455.1 Candidatus Poseidoniaceae archaeon
CAGTTTGCGTGTTGATGAAGCATTGCAACACATCATCGAAATGCGACGTAGACAACTCGACAACCTCCAAGAAGGTTTCAACGAATTATCGAAAGGAATCACTGAAGCGAGCGCATCCTACGAAGCAAACCGCCGTCAGCGTGATGAGCCTCGATTCGCAGTTCTCAAGGAGCGCAGTCACATCTATCGTCGTCTTGAGCGAATGGCTGATGAGGCAGAAGAACGTCTTGTGCTCTTGCTTGGACGATTTGGAATCCTCCACCTTTGCCGTAGCGAAGCCCTCGAAACAGTCAATTCAGTTGCTGAGAAAGGAGTCGTCGTCCAGGTCATTGCACAACTTGATCGACGTACGACACGGTTTTTCCAGAAACTTCACGATTCCATCGAAATCAAGCATTCCGATGATCTCGATTCACAAGGCTTTTTGCAAGATTGTACACATGTTGTTCAATTCCTCAACATCGAAGAAAATCCTGTTGGACGAGGTAAAGAAGACGCTGCTCTCGTCATTGAAAGCGAACCATTCGCCAAAGCACAAGAGAACCTTATCGATACCATCTGGGAGGATGCTGTGAAATTCGAAGTGGCTGAAGCTCGATTCTCAAAAGGAAGAATTCACGACCCACTACGTTTGACCATTGGAGAGGGTTCGTTCCTTGATTCACTGGTCGGTGCGCTCGGCGTTGACGATTTACCAGAACACGATACGCCATTCGATCCAGATGCATTCCTTGCAGCGGGAACAGAAGTCAACCAAGCTCGTCAAGAACTTACCAAAGGTCGACTTTCGAATCTCAAAATTCTCGGAATTGATTTATCCAGAATGTTGCGTCAAGTAGGCAATCGGGTTGGTCATGAATTAGCGTTCTCACTACGATCGATTGAGAATCATGTTGAATTCCTCGACGAAATGATGGATTGGTGGGAATTTGCTGGATTGGGTCGGCTTGAATACGGAATCGACCCTGTATTCCATGTACAGGTTGGTCTTGATCATCCTCCAAGCGAAGACCCTGACGTACTACCTATGTGGGAACTTGATGATGGAATTATCGAAGGTGCGTTAATGACACGATTCCCGAAAGATGGAAACGTCAACGTTCGCAGATACGATGGAACGGGAGAGCCAGATGACCTCTGGCGCTACCACATCATCATGAACAATGAAGAACAACCTGCGGAATCGTCAGCATGATGGACCCTAGCCTCAATGAAATAACCATCGGCGTCATCTTCGTCTATGTTTCAATTGCTTGGCTCAAAACTGTCTCTTCCGGCAACGTAACGGTCATGGATGTCTTGTGGGGAATGGGATTCGTCGTCATTGCATGGACTCGATTCTTGTTGGCTGAAAACTACACTGCTACTGCAATTGCATGCTTGATTTGTGTGACCATCTGGGGCTTACGTCTTGGAATTGTCTTGCATCAACGAACCAAGAAGAGAGGCGAAGATCTACGCTATGTTCGGATGCGTGAAACGGCAGGAAGCAATTGGTGGTGGATTAGTTTCCTTCAGGTGTTTATCCTGCAAGGTATCCTCCTGTTAATTGTCGCTCTACCCATCTTTGCGCTCATTCCTCAAGAATCCCCTACAATGGAATGGACAAAGACCTCCATTTCCCTCTCGCTCATCTGCCTCATCGGTTTCGTCCTTGGTTTGTCACTTGAACACAAGGCGGACATGGAACTGAAAAAATATCGACAAAAACATGGCCCAGGTCATCTCAAAACCGATGGTATGTTTTCGGTGAGCCGCCACCCGAATCACTTGGGTGAAGCGATCTTATGGTGGTCCATTGGCGGGTTCGCTGTCGTCGTTGGAGGCACGAGTGCACTCCCTGTTCTTGTTGGGCCACTCATTCTGACCTTGCTCTTGCGCTATGTGAGTGGAGTTCGAATGTCTGAAGTCGATTTACAGGAGCGTGAAGGCTATCAAGCGTGGGTTTCAACCACACCTGCTCTCTTCGCAAATCCCATCAAAACGCTCTTGAAGAAAAACGCCGATTGATAAATGAACAGGAGATTTTCTAACCATGCGCCTCCTAACTTTCGTCCGATTTATTCGTATGATTACGAAGAAAGGCCCAGCCGATCTTGAGAAAATTCAGAACATGGGGTTGCTTGCGGTCAAACTCACGCAAATCTTCGCTCTTCGACCCGATTTGCTTTCTGAAGAAAAGTGCAGACAATTGCAATCCTTGTATCAACGTGCAAATTCAATTCCTAAAGAAGACTCGATGAAACTGATCAAGAATCGGGCCCCAACAGGTTTCCTCGATGCATTTGAATCGTTTGAAGAAGAACCATTCGCAGCTGCAAGCATTGGCCAAGTCCATCGTGGAGTCCTCAAGGATGGAAGCGAAGTCGTGGTAAAAATCATCAAAGCAGACTTTGAGAAATCCTTCCGTAAAGACGTTGCTCGAATGCGTCGTTGGCTTCGAATCGGTCTTTTCCTCAATCCTCGATTGAGGAAGGTTGGAAATCCTGTTGGCTTACTGCAGCACGTCGAGGATTACACGCTTCGAGAACTCGATTTGCGAAATGAAATCCAAGGTGCTGAATTACTTCAATCGAAGTCAAAAGAAGTTGAAGAACAATTCCCGATGCCACTTCTGAAATTCCCAAAGGTTTGGCCTGAATTGTCCAATCAACACATTTTGGTGATGGAACACATCAAGGCTCCAACACTTGAATCGCGATTGAGCAATCAAAATTTATCTTGGGATGATCTCCTTCAACTCTTCCGAATTCATGGTGCATTTATGTTCGGTATTGGAACGTTTCATGGCGACCTTCATCCAGGTAACGCAATGGTCGATGAGAATGGTACATTCACATTCATTGATACCGGAGCGATTTCCCATGCACCAGACGGTGTTCGTTCTGCCCTATTCGGATTCTTTTACTATCTTGCGAAGGGTGAATTGGAAGACGCCTTCGAAGCCATGCTGACGATGGCAGATACGCCGCCCACCGGAGAAGCAAAGGCAAGATACATGCGAGAAATGCATGAGATATACGCAGGATTTGTCGGTAAATCGGTGAGCGAAGTAAGCTTGACCCAACAAATGATGAAAACTGTTCGAATCGCTGTTCTTGCAGGTTGTCGCTTTGGTGAAGAGGCCTTCCCAATTATTCGATCATTGATGTACATGGATGGTATGGTTCTCCGAGGTCACCCGGATGTTGATTTGATCTCATCGATGGGGCCATATCTTGATGAATTTGCTTCCATCGTTGAACTTCCGTTTAAAGGAGATGCGAACGTATCGACTTCATCGTCAAAAACAGCCTTCTGGGAAGGCAGTCCAAATCCGTCAGACTGACATGGTGTAAAACGTCGCTTTATAAGCAGTATCACGTTAGTCAAACTATGACTACACAAAACCCCTCAACTGCCATCATTGTAGGCTCAGGACCCGGCGGTCTTGCTTCCGCACTTCTACTCGCTCATTCAGGGGTGAAAGTCACTGTTCTCGAAAAGGCTGATGCAGTCGGTGGACGAACCAGGCTCTTCAAGAAAGATGGATACACATTCGATCGAGGACCAACTTTCTTCCACTACCCGGAGGTAATCGAGGAAATTTTCCAAGCTATCGGCCGAGACGCTCACAAAGAACTTGGATTGATGCCGCTAGACCCCATGTACCGACTCGTATTTGGTGCAGGCGGCCACATCGATGCTACGAGCAATCTCGATGAAATGACAGAACGTATTCGGGAGCTCTCAGGCGACAAAAACGCAAATGGGTTCAAAAATTACGTGAAACAAAATCGCAAAAAATTGAATCTGTCGAAGAAATGCTTGCAGACTCCATGGACAAGTCCACTCGATGTCTTCTCCAAGAGAGCAATGCGAGTTGCTTCAGTGCTCAAGCCATGGGCGAGCGTTGCTGGTGATCTTGGCAAGCACTTCGACGATGAGCGCATCAGACTTGCCATGTCCTTCCAAACAAAATATCTCGGCATGAGCCCATTCCATGCACCTTCTTTGTTCACGATTCTTGCCTTCCTCGAATATGAGCACGGAATCTTCCATGCCAAAGGTGGTTTAGGAAGCATCACAGCACGCATGGGTGAAATTGCAGAAGAAATGGGAGTTGATATTCGGCTCAGCACTCCTGTCACATCGCTCATCTATGAAGGGAAAACCGTCACAGGTGTTCGTATTGATGGTGGAGAAATCATGGCCGATAAAGTGGTCGTTAACGCTGATTTTGCTCACGCTATGACCACCCTTGTTCCCAACGAAAAGCGAAAGAAATGGTCCAACAAGAAATTGGAAAAGAAAGGATATTCCTGTTCCACATTCATGCTTTACCTTGGAGTTGACAAACAATACGATTTACCACATCATCAAATCTATGCATCCTCGGAATACGAAAGCAACCTCAAGGACATCACAAATCATCGTTTGACGTGGGATGACCCGTCAGTCTACGTCCAAAATGCTTCGATTACAGATGACTCTCTGGCTCCAGATGGACATTCTACCATCTACGTACTCGTACCTGTGCCAAATCAACATGAGAGTATCGTTTGGGATGACATCAAAGCAGACTTTAGAGAAGTTATCGTCAAACAACTCGCAAAGCTCGGTTACGATGACATTGCTGAACACATCGTTTCAGAGACTGTTATCACGCCCGATGACTGGGGCGCATCTGACATCTACCGTGGTGCTGTGTTTAACCTCACACACGATCTCAAACAAATGCTATGGCGCCGGCCAAACAACCGATTTGAGGAAGCAAAGAACCTCTACATCGTTGGTGGTGGCACTCACCCTGGCAGTGGCCTACCCACCATCTTCGAAAGCGCCCGTATCAGTAGCAAATTGGTACTTGACGACCTTGGAATTGACCCTGATTGGAACGGTGTAGACACTTGGTTTGAAGGAATTCGACGCTCCCCTCGCGGACGTAAAACGCAACGAAGAGTTACTGCAGCAAAAGAGTCAGGTACCCCAACCAATGCTTGAGGGAACGACGTGCGATTCGTTGCTCTCGTCCTCGTTGTACTCCTTTCAGGGTGCATTCAGTCGACCGTTGATGAGGGGCGTGTATTTACCGTGCAGACGCTCGATCGAATCGAGGACGGTGGACCAATGTACTCGATGAAAGACAATCTAAGCGAGGGACCTGTTCTGGTCCTCTTCATCGGTGTTGGTTGTATTGGATGCAAAGATTGGACCGATGATCTTCGTGAGCATCATCAAGAATGGATGACAATGAATCCTCCATTGCAAATTGTTTCTGTTGAACGCTATCTTGCCTATGAAACAAAAGAGGATGTTGCTGCAGAGTTTGGCACACCAGAAAGCAATCACTACACACCATGGCCGATCGTACTTCCGAGCGAAGGAGAGTCCATTCAACGAATTGAAGATCAGGCCAATATGAGTCAATCAATCTTTGAGTACTTTGATCTCCCAGGTACGCCGGAATTGTTCCTTATCGACCAACAGGGAGTCATTCAATGGGAAAGCGACACGTACTATCCAAATGAGAATTCAATCAAAACGATTGAAAATGCATACAAACAGGTGATTTGATGGTTGAAACGATGCTTCTGGTTGCGTTCTTTACGGCTACAATGTGGGTTGGTCCATTCTGGTTACTCATGCTTCTTCAACCATATGAAGAACGAACAAAACAATGGATGGAAGGTCCATGGTTTGTTCTAGGTCCACTTGTTGCCTATCTGATCATTCTTGTCATGAATCTTGGTGCTCTAAGTGACATGATTGGTGATGGAACGTTAAGCGGCGTGGTTTCAGGTCTTGCTGATGTTCTTGGAACAGATGATGGAGCAGTCCTCGCATGGACACACTTCGTCATAGGTGACATCATTGTCACACGATGGATATGGAAGCGAAGTGTGGAGATGGAAATGAACAAAACGGTTGCGCAAGTCGCTATATTGTTTGGCGTCATGCTCATGCCAGTAGGACTCGCAATTCACCTCATCACCACACAAATCAACAAGGACAACAACACGCATTCATAACTGAACAATTTGAGGAATCACCATGCAAACGACAAAATCGATTGATGAAGCTTTCATCAAATGTGAAGACATCTGTCGTCGCGCATCCTCAACATTTTATGCAAGTTTTTCCGCACTACCGTATCAAAAGCGACGCGCTGTTCATGCAGTGTATGCATTGTGTCGTTATCTTGACGACATTGCCGATGGTGACTCACACCCTGTTGTTGAACAATCTGAAGAATTGAGACAACTCGTAGACGAACGTGATCGTCTCTTGCGAGGAATCCATCAAAGGTCGATGAACAACTCTGAGGAAGAGCATCGATATCGTTTGATGGCATTGGTTGATGCGAAGGAACGACTTACACGATTGTACGAAGGTGATTCGACTGCAGCGCAGGGAGAAGCAGTGTTCATTGCAATGAATGAAGTTTTCAAGCAATTCCCTGTTCGACTAACTGATTTCGAAACCATCATCGAAGGGATGGAAGATGATCTCTTTGAAGTTCGACATAAGACGTGGGATGAAGTTCGTGCCTATTGCTACAAGGTTGCCTCTGCAGTTGGATTGGTTCTCATCGAAATCTATGGATGTGAAGATGCTGGAGCGAGAATCCATGCAATCGACATGGGGATTCAATTGCAAATGATCAATATTCTGCGCGACGTTGCTGAAGACTATCGAAGTGGACGGATCTATCTTCCAATCAATGTCTTGGGCGAATACAACATCGATTCCTCTGAATTGGGGAATACGGAATTTGGAACAAATCATCGGTGGAAATCGTTTGTTCAGGAATACATCGAAGTCGTTCGACGGCATCAAGAATCCGCTCAGCATCTGTTTGAGTATCTCGATACGAAGTCCCAATTGCAGCCTCAACTTATGTGTGAAGCCTATGAGGCAATCTTCCATGAAATCGTTCGATGTTCTGGTGATGTCTTTAGTAAGCGCCCAAGTTTATCGAAGTGGAGAAAGATTCGTCTTGCAGCAAAACTCTCGCTTCGACGTCTCCGTGCACGATGGTCATAATCGTTTGACCGTATAGGCAATGCATTCAAACCCTCATCGCCTCTGGTTGGTTCATGGACGAGGTTTTACCAGTCTCAGTCACAGTTCTTCTTCCAACTCGAAATGAAGAAGAAGCACTCGGTGCAACAGTTGATGCGATTCCACGAGGATGGTGTGAATCGCTTGAAATCATGATTGTCGACGGTTCATCAACCGACCGAACTCGAGAAATTGCACTAGAAAAGGATGTTCGCGTACATCTTGAACCTCGAAAAGGATATGGAAGAGCCTATCGTACAGGTTTCGTCGTCGCCTCAAACGACATCATCGTTACGATGGATGCAGATTGTACCTATCCTGCTGAATTGATTCCTGAATTGGTTAAGCGACTCCTTGATGACGAACTTGACTTCATTACGTGTGATCGCTTGAGCATGGCTGAAGACGGTTCAATGTCTGGACTCCATGGCTTTGGAAATTGGGTTCTTTCATTCAATGCACGACTTCTGTTTGGCTATGGTATCAAGGACTCCCAATCAGGCATGTGGGTCTTTAGGAAATCGATTTTTGATAATCCGAAGATGCGTCCAACAAACGATGGCATGCCGCTCTCAGAAGAAATTAAGATTCTTGCTCGAAAACACCTTGGACGAAAGAAGGCAATCGAAATCTCCGTCCCATATCGTGAACGTGTTGGAGAAGCAGAAATCCACACATGGGGCGATGGTTGGAAGAACCTTCGATTCCTCTATGCGAAGCGATTTGGTCTTGCACGAACCAAAACGGAATGGGGACCTCTTGAGGACAATCCAGACAGTTTGAACGGAACATTGCCCGAGCAATGATCATTCATACATTTTGAGCGGTGCAAGTTGAACATCGATTGCAGTTCTTTGTTGAATCAACAAAGCAAACGGTATGAGAACCCACAAGACGAACCAATAATACACCATTTCAGAAACATAAGGAGGCGTATCTGTACGCATTTCACCTGAAAGCAAAATGTATGATTCAGCATCAGGCGTATCAGGCATCGGTGGTTCAGCTTCAACAGCACTACGATTTGCTGGTCGCACCATACCGATATCGTATCCACTCGCTTCAAATTCCAGCAAATAACCATCAACACTCAAACTGGTTTCTGTATGAAATTCCGCATGAGCAAGGAAGGCTTCATTCTCTCTACTATTTGAGAAATCTTGAGGATTTCCCGCAATCGATGCCAACCAAGACCCTGGTAAGACGAACAGAATTAGCAGAAGAACAGCCAATATATTGGCAAACGCTCCAAACGATGCAAAACGACGACAAATGGTAAGCCATGATTGACTCGCTTGCTTCCGTAAATCAAAGCAAAGGACCACGATGAGGAGAGCTGAAAGGCCGATTCCAACGTTGATGAGTGTGAACGTTGTTGATTTGATCGTATCTGGTGACGGTGCATCAAGCGTTTCATTCAGATTCTCATCATGCTCTTGAGCTTCTTGCTCTGATAGTATTGCTCGATCATCGCGTTCGCTTTGCCAATTGCTTAACCGAAGTGGACCAAAAAACTCGAGGCTTACATCATCTTGTTCATTCTGCATATCGATGGACAAGTTGACTGAAACACCCGCAAGTTGTAATGGACCTTCTTCAACCGTTGCTGAGACGCTTCCAACAAACCATGAGCCCTCTTCTAAAGCTGATTTGAGAGCGAGAAGAATCACGACCTGAGCAATCAGGGAGAGGCTGGCGATGATTCGCCACCGGGCTATTGGTTGCGGCCCTGCGCCTTCGCTCATTCTTCGTCCTTCGAACGGATTGATACAAACATTCCTGCAAGAGCAATCATTGCAACGGTTGTAACTGGGGAAACGAACGGAAGGAGACTCGAGATATCTTCTTCAGTCACTTCTCCATCACCATCTTCTGGATTTTCAGGGAGTGTTGCTGGATCGACACCTTCGTTCACTGCTTCAACTTCATCCGTGTTGTGTTGTGTAACATCAACAAGGTCAGTCAAATCTGTTTGTTCTTCAATCTCTTCAGCTTCTTCGACAGCATCGATACCTGTGAAGTAGTTAACAGAAACGCCTCGTTGTGGCGTACCATATGCACTGCTGTCAGGTCCAATCAATGTGTACCATTGTGTACCACCAGGCGATACGACCAATTGACCACCAACGAAACGATCGGTGTTTGTATCATACAATGCGTACGCCATAGCATCCTCATAGGCAGGATCGAAATCATTGTCGAAGCCGTCCAAACGGTTTTCAAGATTCTTTCCGAAGGATTCCATCGTGTTCTCAAGCGTAGAATCTGCAAGCGCTTCTACAATCTTTATGAGACGATCACTTGGTTCGATGTCTTGACTAACTGTTTCGCATCGTTGTTCCGTTGCAACGACTGCATCATCACTCATACGTGTAACTTCTAGATCGAGGCAGTATTCACCGAATCCATCAAGTTCTGCATAACCTCCGTGAGAGTGGTACGACTCACGGGTGGCGGCAGTTGAACCCGAATCAGAAGTGGTTCCTTCGTCATCTGTTACAGTCCAGACAATTTCGTAATTATCGTCATCATCCATATTCCATACTTGGTAATCAAATTCCATTCCTGTTTCGCTTGCATCATACATGTCAATGGAAACCTCTACAGGTCGCACGTAAGTTTCATCCTCACCGTACATACAGTCTTCATAGCCATCGTTGACATAATATGGTGGAATTTCTTGTCCATCATTGCAAATAAATTGCTCATCAGAATTGTCACCACAATCGTCGTAGCCATCTGCCACATAGTCATATGGAATCTCATTCAAATTCGCACAAATGAAGTAATCTCCATCATCATCATCGGCGTCGTCTGCCATATCAAGAGCATCATCAAACCACTCACCAAATGCATCATCAAAGTCTTCATTGCCCGTCAATGCATCAACGATTCCTGGATAATCACCGCTACCAAGGACTGAGTTAACCCACATCACTCCCCACATAGCAGGGAATGCCATTGGAGTAGGAGAAGCATATGCTTGGTGTACTTCAATCGTGCTTCCATCATCGATGGTGATCATTTGAGTTGGCTCATCAAGAATTTTCATAGCACCGCCCATGAAGAATTCCTTCACTTCACCATTGTACATGTCAGTAACAGTATCCGAGATGGTGATGTCGAAATCACCTTCTGGCAATCCAAACTCTTCAGTCGGGATGCCACTGAGTTCAAAGAGAACAGATGTTTCTGTTTCGTAGTTGATGTTGTGCTCTGCACATCCATCGCGTACGGAAATACGAGTGGACTCTTCATCTTCGTCGTAATCGTAATCTGTTTCTTCCTCGACATATGGTTGGTCTCCATTATCCGCCATGTCATCATCGCAACTCCAGTGAAGTTCTTCTCCTGCTTCAAGTGCAGATTGCTCGGTGTAGAGCGGTGATGGTTCATCCATTCGAACTTCCAACAATCCGTTGTTGATCTTGTAGGATGTTCCAAGTGTGAGTTCCATGTCAAATGGGAAGGTTTCGCCATCGCCAGATAGTTCTCCACTAACGCCAAACGTGTATTCGATATCTGCTTCGATGTCCATTTCCATGTCCATGCCGTGAAGCCCCATATCAGCATCAAAGTATTCGGTGTAAACAACGTCAGCGTTGAACAACTGCTCGGAATCGTAGCCGATTGTGAGATCAATTCCGCCAAAGGAATCGGACCACTCAGAGTGGATTGCGAAATCGTCCAACAAACCGTGTCGTACGGTAAGTTCGGTTACCTTTGTGGAAAAGTCGGTTTGAACACCATCAACAGTGAGTGTCTTCATTGGACCATCATACTGTTCAAAGACAATGGTGGTGCTTCCAGAAGTTACACTACCGATGAGGATATCAATTCCTGCATCATCTCCTGCATTCATTACTTCTTGGAAGACTTCCTGCAAGTCAATTCCAATCATTGATGCAATGTCCGTGTTCAAGTTTGAATAATCGTATTCAATGCCCCAGGCAATGGGTTCTGGTTCATCTGCAGCAACACTTGTTGGCAGAGTTGTGACAATCAATAGGCTGGTGAGGAGGAGCGCGAGTGCTTTTCTCATGTCCAAAGATGTTGGATAATTCGTATATTATTGTATGGGCGACGTTGATTTGAAGGATTAGACGCCATCCCAATCCGGCTTTTCTTCTTCTTCAGATTCATTTTCTGTGGATTCATCTTCGGCTATTCCATCGCCGAACACGCCCCATGAATCGATCAGTTTCATCTCCTCAGCCGTCTTTCTGCGACGTTGTAATGCAATCAGGAGTGCTGCGAGAATTGAGATTGAGACTGCACCAATAAGGACTCCAGTTGACATGAATCCAGATCCGTCCGCATCAACAACCTTGAGCGGTGTGTAAAGGATGTCCACACTTGCTGAATCACCCTCGCCATCGGTAGCAATGACCTTGAGACTCGGTTGCCCAACGCCCGACGGTTGGAAGTCAAGATCTCCTGTCCAGAAACCATCTCCATCATCATCCGAGAGGTTGAAGGACCACGTCTGAATTTTGTGAACAATATCGACACGTACAGAATCCGTTGTTCCATCTGCGTCGATGAGTTGAACAGACACATCCAACGTAACACGCTCATCGGATACAAACTCCGTTTGAGAGAGAACGAGACTGGTCTGAACCAATTCAGGAAGGCTTGAGCGCACTGTGAAATTGATGTGTTGTTCCGATGATGCTCCTCGCGCATCTTGAACAAACAACGACACATGATGAGAGCCTGGTCCAAAGACTTGCGTAAACGTTGATTGTGTACTCAAAACGCTTGTTTGTACACCTGGTTGATGAAGACGCCATTCACGTGTAACAAGGTCATTGTCAGCATCGCTTGATGCACCCTCAAACACAATGTTCGTACCAGGGTCGATGGAATCAAGATTCCCAGGCGTGACAATGACCGCATCAGGATTGCTGGGAAGAATCAAGAGTTGAAGGAATTCAATTCGAGTCTTTCCAGTTTCATCGACCAATTCAATTTGGAGGTCTCGCAGTCCAGAATCAAGTTGCAGTTCATGAACTTCAGATGTTGAAACGTCGCTCAGGATTGGAAGATATGTTGAGGTTTGATCATCGAATGCCCGTACTGTCATTGTAAACGCATCACCATCATAGTCAACACTTTGCCGTGCGTCAAAGGCAATCAAATCGCTTGAAGCGAATTGGCTACCATTCGCTGGCGAATCCAACACCAACACAGGAGCTGATTCAGCAACCTCAAGTGTCGTCGAAGCGGAGACGTTGGGATTGATTCCATCGTTGAGTGTGAGCGTAATCTGATGCGTACCTGCCGAGAGTCGCGTTTCAAACGTTAGCCAATCCTCGTCCTCTGGTGTCAATCGCCCATCAAGGTCACTTGACCAATCAATTTGCAGGAATTCTGAACCTGCTGCAGGTTCATCCTCTGCACAATGCCATGCCCCCTCACTCGGGAATGTGGAGCACGCTGAATCAAAATCACCACTTCCATTGGCACTGAACGGAATCAGAACGGACGAGTCAAGGTCATCGAATATGGCCAATTCTTCGATCACGGCTCGTGGTGCAGAATTGTCGACTGTAATCAATTCAGAGACAACCGACATTTGGCCACCATGATCCATGCGATCGTCGGTGATGCGCAACTCAATCTGGTGAACGCCACGGGACAGATGGCCATGCCAAGAAATGTTCTCAATACCTTGACCAACCATGAGCGTTCCATCCACATTGGACCACCATTCAAACGAAACTGGATTATTTTCGGGGTCGGCTGAACTGCTTCCATTGAAGAAAATCACATCTTCACTTGCCGTTCCATTGCGTTCAAGCGTGAAAGCAGAAGTTGGCATCTCATTGTACAACTTGACCTCAACAGTGTAGGTATCTGAATTCCCTACTTGATCCCATGCAACGACGTTCAAGAAGAACGATGCTGGTGGGTCGTCCGTGTAATGGTCGAAGGTGTAGGTTAACAACTCTGGACAGACCCATTGATTGCTCCATCCAGGGCCTTGTCGGTTGTAACCTCCAAAGGAAATCATACAAGCGAAGTCATCACCTTCAGGGTCAAATGTCCCTGTCGTATTGATAGTGACAGTGCCGGTTTGCGGCATGATCAATTCGTTCCATTGCGTAACTGTTGGGGAAAAGGAAACGTTGAGTTCTGGCGCGAGATTGGTCAATTCAATTGTTCTCGTTTCGGATACACAATGTCCAGCATTATCGCATACTTCCAACGTAAGGTCATGAATACCATCGCTGAGCGTGAAGCCAGACACCCCATCGTTGACCGAAAATGGAGCCGTACTTTGCGATGATGAGATGATTCCATCAAGAGAAGAGGTCCATGTTAATGTCAGAGGATCGTCGTCCAAATCCCAAGATTGCTGAGCATCGAACAGCACTTGCCCCTGCGAAGGGAACACATCCCCATCCATCGGTGAAGTCCAGTTCAAGAATGGAGGTTGATTGTCCAATTCAAGGACACAATACATCACTTTGTCACCATCGAAACTTATCGTCGTGGTGTTGCTTTTGCTATCATATCCGCATTCAACGGTAACATCGTTGATGGCAGATGCACCGGAATTCGTCCATCGTTGCCCAATGAAGTCGGTCAAAAGTACAACGCCGATATCATTGGTAAACTCAGATACGGACGGTTCAAATTGTGTGAAGCTCACATTCGCATAAGCATTGGGAATCCCATTGGAGCGGTTGTTCACAACCCACACCGTGACATCCCAGGCTACGTCAATGGATGCGCCTGTTGGGATGTTGGCAATCGTGAGGTCCACGTTACTGGGTTGATGCAAATGCATCACGGATGATGCATCGATATCGATGATATGCGTCCCGCTTGCATCAGCCATATTGGAGAAATTAACATCGGAATTCTCGACCCATATTCGCCCATCACAATCCGATCCAATCGTGTTCCCATAGCCACCAAGATCTGGATGATTGACAAGTTTCAGACAATCACTTCCGACAAATTCAGTATTGCTCAATGTCGATGGGAAATTCCCGTTATGGTTTGCATCCCAATAAATTCCACTATGATTGCCTTGTAGAGTTAATCCGTCGATGTTTCCGGCAGCCTGTTCAATGTACAATGCATACTGCGTTGAAGATTCATGTTCGATGTCCGCATTCAACAGGTTGAAACGTCCTCCTTGTGTACCAAGTGTCAAACCTCCGTTGTCAACGTACACCGCGGGAAGGGATGCATCGATACCAGTGATGGAGAGTTGATCAAGCCAGAGATCAACGGAATCGATGACATAGACGCCATGGCCTTGTGATGCTTCGATGTGGCAATTCATGCACGCAACATCACCTGATGCTGTTTCAAGATCGTTGGATTTCTGATAGGACAATCCCGCCTGTTCCATTGCATTCGAGCCAAGCGAACCGTCGTTGATGGAAGTGAAATTTGCGAGTGTTATGTATCTGGCATCGAAGACATGGGCGCCTGAAAACCCGTTGTCTGCGGTGGTTAGGCCATCGACCACAACCGTTGCAGAATCGATGAACAACCCTTGTTCGGAGTTGTTGTGGAGGTTCCAGTCATGGCCTTGCAATGAACCCCCGCTTGAAGAATGAATGCCCGGTCCCGGTGAGCCACTGATTTCAAGATCTTCGAGGTTGGCAGCAAAATACGATGTTTGAATGCTCAATCCCGCTGAATGCGCACCTTGACCCGCTTCACCTGCATCACGAATCGTCATGTTTCGAAGCGTTGTGCTCGAATCGACAAAGAACAAACGGACGCCGACCGATGATGCACCATCAACCAGCACGTTTTCGAGCCATGCTCCTGTGGCATTGATTTCGATTGCAGCAACAGCAATTCCAGGTGATGTGGCGCCGGAAGAACCAGTTCCGCGGACGGTAAGATTTGTGAAATCTGCGGTCTCATAATTGGTGTAATTGGTATGGTTGTTCTTGTCCAAATAGATACCACGATACATGCTGTTACTGATCTCAACATCTCTGAAGACCGCCCTTGTATTGCCTGAATCATCTATGTGACGAACGATAATACCAGTATCGCTTTTATCGATGTTTAAATCTTCAAACAAAGGAACGCTGTCCTCGACCCAAACGCCTGCGGCTTCACCAAGAACCGAGCCTGAAATGTTGTCCATGACGATGTCTCGATAAATGCCTCCGGAAGCGCCCCATAGATTCAATCCACGAAGCAAATGATCGGTAAAATAAGCTCGTTCAACAATCGGTGTTGACCCATCTCCAACGGAGAGCCCAATTCCATACCGCCAGTCGTTCTGAAACGGAATCGAACGACCTGCCTGCTCAACATGCAAATCGCGAATCACGGGGCTTGAGCTTCCGAACATGTCGATACCGATTCGATCAGGATTGAAGATGGTCACATTGTTCAAAATCGGATTTGAACCGTACAATGTCATGCCGTAAATCGCATCTTCGATGTGCAAATGGTTGACTGTACTACCTCGCCCATACGAAGATGCATTGAATTGAATACCTTCATGATCGCTCGTTGTTGAAGAACTTGAAAGAACGACAGGGCAGGTTGGTGTTCCTTGAACAGTTAATCTGCCGTCAACATAAATACGAATACCAGGAGACATGACGACGCTGGTGCATGAAGTAATGATCAATTCATCTTGGACATTGATGAAGTAATCACTTGAGAGCGTCACCGTTCCTGACCACGTCGTTGTTGCTCTTGCTGAAACTTCGGTTGCGTCGGATTCAACTTCATCGAGCGGTTGGACCATCGGTCCAAGGGACATCAAAAGCAGAAGCCCCAGCAAAGAGAATGCAAGGACTGTTTGCTGTCGCTCCATACCATACCCATCCCAAGCAATAGCATTTGAAGGCACCCGTCCCATGTGTGTCGAAAGGGTAAGACCCGAAGCGATAAAACCCCTCTCTCCAAGCATGCCTCGTGCCAGAAGCATTCGTCCTCGTCAAGACCGAGCCATCCCATGAACGCGACGTCTATCTTGCTCTAACTTCGCATGAAGCCGTCAAGGAAGTGCATGCACTGTATGGCGAATTTGATCTTCTCGCCCATGTTAGTAGCGACTCCGCAAAGAATCTTACAGCCCTCTTGATGAAGGAATTCAGAGTAATTCAAGGAATTCGAGACACACAGACAATGATTGCAGTTGAATATTGAGGGATAAAATGGCGATAGGATTTGTACTCATTACGACCATGCCCGGTGAGGAAGAGAGCGTTCGAAATGCTCTCGATTCCATTGAACATGTTACGGACAGATGGATGTTGTTTGGAGAATTTGACATCCTCGCTCGTGTACGTGCTGATGACGAATTTACGTTAACACGATGCATTGTCGAGGAGATTCGCCCGTTGAATGGTATTCAGGATACGAAGACCATGATCGGTGCTGAATTGTGATTCAGAGTAGATGCATGCGCTTCGACAACTCACGAGCACGATTCGGGCAGCCAACTGAGCGATATCGAAGAATGGCTTCACGAAGAGCAAAAACACGTTCTTGATCTTCAAACATCGATTTGACTTCCCACCACTTAGCGAGCAGACGACGTGCTGAAGGCGTCTCCATCAACTCGATTGTTTGGATATCGATTTGATCGTGAAGAAGTTGTGCTCTCGGACGTTGTGTATCAGCCAATCCTTCACAGATGAGAAGATAGATTGAGGCTTTGTACAATGGCTGTTTCATTTGTGATGCAGCATGTTCTGCGTTCTTGAGTACTAAAGAAGTCGATGATGAGCGAAGATCAGAGGCCTTCAATTCTGTTTTCACTTCCAGATATTGGATCAATGGATCGCTCAATCCGGCGATTTCTCGTAATTGCTCAATCAAGAATGTAGCTCCCTGGAAATCACCACGCTCGATGGCAAGGGCATGTTGCATAACGACAAGGGTTGTGAGGACCATTTGACGGTCTTTTTCATCCGTTGGAAGTTCGACTTGAGCAAGAAGGCGGTCGATTCGTTCGAACACTTCCTCACCCAAGGACGCGGAGAGGTCGTCAATGCTGCGAGACAAGACAGACATCTGAATTCGTAACTTTTCGTCGGATTCCTCAATCCTGTTCAACATCGATTCGAGTTCATCCATCACGCCTTTCTTTCCTTCAAATTGAGCAATTTGCAATCGTATTCTTGCGAGTTGGTCTGAATCAACATCCTCCAAATAGTTCTTGGCGATGTCTACTTCTGCTCGATTCAAAGCATGTTGGGCTGCCAATTCAATCAATGCAAGATCATCGGATTCATTGATCAAGGCTTCATCGAGAAGTGTTGCAAAAGCACCAGAGTACGTGTGCATGAGTTCATTTGCACGCGACGAAAGGTGGACTGAAACCTCTCCTTCACCCCGTTGAATGCGATGATGTATTTCGAGAATCGCTGCTAAAGCGTCGGTTTGTTGTTGCCAATGTTGGATGGCTTGGAGATGCAATTCGTCAATTACATGATCATCCAAGGATGATTTGCAAACATTTCGAATGAGATGTTGCATTTCCATAGAGGTATTCCTCGCGCCCCAACGCAGCAAGGTATGCTCATCGAGGAGAGGGACATGATCGGGATTTGGCATACGTTCTGATGGAACAGGGAAAGGCAAGATCAGAAATGGAGACATCGCATCATGGACTTCGGAAGTTGCATCACCAAGCACGACTTGCTCAACATATGCTCTCACGTCTTGGTCCGTTTCAGGAAGAGGTGTTGAATCATCGTAAAGAAGAATGGCAAGCGGGTGCCCTCCCAATGTTTCTACAATGAACGGGCGCTCATCTCCAAGTTCTGGATTCAAGAGCTCAATCGCAGCATCAGATGCTAATGGTCCGAGTTCAATATACGCTCCTTCAATCGACAATGTGTCTCGATCACGCCCGATAAGGAGGAATGGAACATCATGATGCTGAAGCGACTTGAAAAAATTCGAAAATGCGGCTTGATGTCTGGATGAAATGGAGTGAACATCGTCAAAAACCAAGAACACTTTCTGTTCTTTTAGCAACGAAACATAACCCTCTGTATCGAGAATTTGTGGTGCTTCAATATCCATTCGTTGCATTGCTTCACGGACATCGCAATAGGCATCAAGTTGTCCCCAGTGAACTTGAACACCATCTTCAGCCAATGTTTGGATGAGCGAACGAGCAAGTGTAGATTTACCAATTCCAGGCATGCCGCGTAGATGAATCGGTAGGCCTTGTTCAATCGCTTCATGCAACTGTGCAAGTTCATCTGTTCGTCCATGGAGGTTAGTGTATTCTGGAACTTGTCCCTTCAACTTTGAAGATTTGCGTGAAGGTCGTTGTGGGACTTCCTCGCCGCTAACATGCAACGTTTGACGACCACTTTGTGTAATATGGGCAACCTTTCGCTTACGCCGTCCTGCGCCGATGACGTGCGCTTGCCGAGTCATGATGAACCCTTTCTCTTCGAGAATGCTCATCGGTTGAAAGAGCGCAGATCGAACCACGCCGATTCCGTCAGCAATGCCCTCGAGTGAAATGCTTCGAGGAACATCCCAAGCGGATTCAAGCGTAGCTGGATGGTCATCCAACCAACGCAAGATTCGCAACATCGAGGTAGATAACATCGGAACGCCATACGAACCTTGAACGCATCACATTTGATGTTGTCCTTTTGTTGAGTCTTTGATTCTATGCAGGTTTTTTTGACCTATGGGCGCATGGTAGCGATATGGCGGTTGATGCAGCATCCATCGATTTGCCTGCGTCACCTGGCGTCTATCTCTTCAAAACAGACGAGGGGCGTGTGTTGTATGTTGGAAAAGCAACACGTTTGAACGAACGTGTTCGTTCCTATTTTGCAACCAATCCTGACCGACAAATGATACCCGAATTGATTGCTCGCGCAGATGATGTTGAATGCATTGTGACGACCACACCACAAGAAGCATTGATTCTCGAACGTCAACTGATTCGTGAACATAAACCACGTTTCAACTCGATGCTTAAAGATGACAAATCCTATCCTTATCTCGTATTGACCAATGAGGAATTTCCACGTATCATGTACACGCGTCATCCCCCGAAAAATGCTCATCGCTGGGGACCGTTTCCAAATGCGGGGGCGGCGAAACAAGTTATGCAACTTTTGAGACGCCATTTCGGAATTCGTGATTGCAAGGAATTGCTCCCTCAAGGATGCTTAGCGATGCACATTGGACTGTGTACTGGACCATGCATCGATGGAGAAGGTTATGCTGAACAGGTTCGAGCGGTTAAGACCATTCTCGATGGTGAAGCCACCGAACTGTTGGAGGAACTTGGCGATAAAATGGATGTATGTTCAGCAAATATGCAATTTGAGCGAGCGGGTTACTACCGAGATTTGATCCGATCGATACGTACAACGATTGGCCAACATGTTGTTTCAAGTAAATTGTATCGTGATTGTGATGCCATTGGTTTTGCCGATCAAGGTGATCTTGCTGCGCTTGTCGTCTTGCATGCTGATGAAGGAATCGTCAAGGGTCAGGAAGTATGGCCATACGTTCACCGAGGCGATCTTGGTGAAACCGTTAGCCGATTCATTAGCGAGCATTACGTCCATCGACGTCCACCTCGATTGCTCTTAACACCGACACCGTTGCTGGATGGACTTCAGCAGTGGTTGGATGAACGTCGTGGATCTGTAGTTGAAGTTCGAACACCAATGCGAGGAGATATGGTCACATTACGAACGCTTGCTGATCAAAATGCTGAAATTCAAATCACAAGGCTAGCGAACAAATCGAGCGGTTCATTGGAACAGCGTGCTGCTGATGATGCAGCCATCTTGTTGAACGTCGAACAGATGAACCATGTCGTCTGTTTCGATATGGCCCAACTACAGGGTGATGAGCGTGTGGGTGCAAGTGTCGTCTTACGCAATGGCAGACCTGCCAAGAAAGAGTATCGGACCTACATCGTCAAAGGAGAGGCCATGGATGATTTACGAATGATGCGTGAAGTCGTTGAACGATGGTTGAAGCGACAAGAAGAGTGGCCTGATTTGTTGCTCCTGGATGGAGGCGAGACGCATCTCAATACAATACGATCGATGTTGGATGAGCATGGTGTGATCGACCGATTTGAATTGGCTGCTCTCGCTAAGCGCGAAGAGACGTTGCATCGTGAACAAAAAGAACCAATCATCCTCGATCGAAGAGGTCGGGTCTTTGTCCATGCTCGTGATGAAGCACATCGCTTTGTAAATACATTTCATCGAAAACGGCGCAAAAAGAGGCGCTTGGGCGACCCATTGGAGAACGTACTTGGATTAGGTGCAAAGAAATTGCAATCCTTACTGCGTCATTTTGGAGGCAGACAAGGTATCAACAATGCGAGTATTGACGACTTGAAAACCGTTCCAGGTATCGGACCATCACTTGCTGAACGTATTCATGAGGCATTGCATCGCTAACGAGGCGGTGGTTGATCTTGATGCATCGCCTCAAACGGATTGATACCTTCCTCATATCCACCAACTTGGCGATCGACCAAGCCTGCCATTTGTGCGAAATCTGATTCGGACAAGCCCATCTTTTGTGCCTTGTAAAGCGAATTTTTCGCTTCCTTTGCAGCTCTCTTCTTCTTCTTTTTCTTACGACGTCGTCGTATCAAGAGGATGAGCAGTATGACGACAACCGCAGGATAGGCCCAGAATTGACCGAGCAAATACATCCAAGTGACTTGCAATCGTAAGGTTACATCATCATCCAATCCTTCTGGAGGAATCGTATAGGTGATGACTTGTCGTCCATCTGAATCTTCTGTAATCACCATGTTGCCTTGAGCAGATGTTCCTTCCTTGACGATGATTCCCTTTGGTAATGTGAAACTTACAGGTCCTGTGAGGTCAAATTCAGTTTCTTCGTGAATCGTTGTGTCCCATGAACCTGTTTGGAATGTTAGTGCTTCTTCTTCAAGAGGCGGGAATGTGAGTCCTTCTGAGGAAACCAAACTATTGGACATGATCGAAGAGACCTGATCAACCATCATCACCATCGGTTGAAGCAATGGAGATCGGAACGCAGAACTGATGTCTTCCGTAATCAGTGAAAGCGTAATCAAATCAGGATTGCCACTAAACAAATCACCCCATGAACTCGAGATGGCCAATGTAAATCGAACCTTAGGAATCTTGAGACTCACACTTAATCCGACCTCGTCAGAGACGATAGGTCCAGGCGTTCCGAGGCCTGCGAGACTTGTTTCAATCGAGAAATCACTAATGTCCACGTCACTAAACTGAGGATTTTTGTCAATGTTTTCAAGTTCCTCGGAAGCGATATGAATCTCATCGGTTAAAATTTCACCAACATCGGTTCCAAATTCCATCAATCCATCGGAAGTAAGTTCGAAAACGAGTTGACGTGATTCGGGGCAATCGTTGAATTCCGTACCTGGCTCAAGACATCGCTCAATCTTCATTGGACTGTCAGAACGGCTCATAATATCGCCAATGAGTCGAACCAAGTCACTCGGAATCACTTCCATTCGCACCGTCGTATCGTCATTGATATCGTAGTATCCTTGAGGTAATGCAACACGATGAACAACTGCACTTGCCTCAAGTCCAAATTCAACAGAGACAGACTTGGTCCATTCGTTGATATCGAAGGTATCGAAATCAATCGAAAGAGACGTTGAAACACAGGTTTTCTGCGTTTGCAAACAAATCGCTTGCCCATTCTCATCCATGATGGGGTGATTGTAAGTATATGGAGAAGGTCCTGCAATGGAGACATTGTTTCGATTATCACCGGTCACAGAATGTTGCAAAATGATTCGGTCTTGACCGTCAATGGTTTCAATCCAATCAGGCAGAATCAGTTCAAGCGTAATCTTTGATGGTGGAAGATCGGAAGGAATCATTTCCTCGAGGAATGCGGTATCAAGAACTGTTTCAAGCGATAAGCCTGCATCCATCACACGACGTAAATCTTCGTTGGTAATCTCGTCAAAATATTCTGAAAACTCGGTGTCTGGAAGATTGTCTTGGATAATATCGAGTAAACCAAGTTCGAATGTGTTGCTCGTTGAGCGGAGATAAATTGGATGGTCATATCCCATAGCGCTCGGTCCTTGAATGCAATACGAAATCGTGTTCGGAGGGGTCACCGTCTCCGAACAACCAACAGAATGACTGTAATTCAAACCGCCAGCAGGTCCATCGATACCTGCTGCCACAGAATCACTCACCCAAGATAATGGCCCCATCTGAACGTTTGGACCGCCTGGTATTGAATCGGAAAAGGCGTTTCCAACCGAATCAACTGGGAATTGGTCGGTAAAATCATCAAGGGGTGCAATTCCGTTTTCGTAAGCTAAACGAATTCCATCAGAAGTGATTTGTGGAATTGTTGCTAATTCGGACAATTCCACCAATGAAATTCCCCAACTGTCCATTGTCGCAGTATCGAGATAGTATATTCCTGCGACAAAATCAATTTGAACGGCTTGTTCATCGAAGAGATCGACTTTCAGATGAAGCGAGACTGCTTCTTTTTCAGAATCTAATTCAACAACAGATGTTGTCGAAGTATTTCGGTAACCCATCGTCAAACTCACCGTTTGCTCAGCACGAGCTTCCCCATTTGTAGCATTGAGATGATCCACGGTCCATTGGCCGACGCATGTTGCAGGCGCGCATGAATTAGGTTGAATCGAACCATTTCCATCAACACCAACAACTGCGGCATAATTTGGTGGGTTGATCGAAAAAGTTGAGGCATGGCCTGGTTCTGAGAAGACATTGAACTGCGTGGTCAATTCTGATCCCATGATGAGGAGGCCTTGATACGCACGTTCAAGGTCGAGATTTGAGTTTTCCAACAGATTGAAGGTACCTGTAGAAAGTTGAATTTCAGCGATGGTCGAAATACAGATTGGAGGTTCGAAGACGTTGTTTTCCGATACGCCCGAACCAGAATCGTAAACCGAGTCCTCTGAAGCATCCGTCGTACAAACCTCTGATGCGCCTCCTTCTGTGTAAATTCCAACCGTTTGTGTATTGATGGCCGATACTGTACCAAAACCAGTCGAAAGTAATTCTTCGATGGTATCTTGTGTTTCGATCAACATTCGGTCGCCTACGGTTGTGGAAGTTCCCGAACCATCATCCTGATTCCAATAGGTTCGTATCATGTCTGCAGGGACGCCGTCATCACTGTCTAAACCATCAGCTGCAAGAGCAGATTCAATAATCGATGAATCGAGACCAAGTTTTGAACGGTCGAATTCTCGAATTGCCCAACTTAGGGTCATGTGAATTGTTGTTGTATCTTGAAGATTAAAATCGTACGTACCACGTATCCAATCCTGCTGGAACGGCGTACCATCATCACTCGAATTGTAGTCATCACAATCACTTCCGCCCAACCCATCACAGGTTGTCATACCATCAGCAGAAGCCAGTGGAGCAAAAATTGGAGTCGCAAAAAACAATGTTAAACACAGTGTCAGGAAACGATTCTTCCACACCCTACGCTCTTCCATGATGCTCCAACAGACCGAAGACCTTCAAAGGACTTCCCCCTAGCAGGGCTGAGGGCGTCGCAATGCCAATGCAACCTTGTCTTCTTGTTCGACTCGTTGATGGTGAGTTGGCTCGTCAGGCATTGAAGAATCTTGATGCGCTCAATCAAAACTACACCCCTCTACGCATCGGAGATGAACTTGCATTACCGATTTTCGAAGATTCTGATCTCAATGAAATGGGCATTGATTATCGGCTTGAAAGCGTCGACGTCGAGCATGCTCCTCCGCCCATTGACCCACACAGTCGACTCAACGCAGTCATTGCATCAATGGTCGATGCCAATGAACATCTCATGCAATCAGTTCCCAAAAAATGGGAACGACTCGACGATTTGATTTTGTTTCCCAAAGATGCATTTCTTGGAGAAGAATGGACGTCAATCATCGAACAACATACGCATTTTTTCGAACGAGTTGCTGATGCATTGAACGCCAAACGTATCGGGCGACAGCAGCCGATTGCAGCAGATACTGTTCGCTCCGCACAAGTGGAATTGTTGCATGGTGCGGATGGCTGGGTTGAAGTCAACGACAATGGACTCGTGTTCGGTTTTGATGCAACCAAGGTCATGTATTCATCTGGCAATGTTACGGAACGACATCGAATGGGGAGAATGAAAGCTGACGGAGAAGTGGTCATCGATGCATATGCAGGTATTGGATACTATACGATGCAACTCTTGGTCCATGCCAACGTTAAGCATGTTCATGCATGTGAAATCAATCCACACAGCATCAAAGCGCTTGAATGGGCTGCTAAGAGGAATGGTGTTGATTCGAAACTTACCATTCATCCACAGGACAATCTCATCACGCTTCGAGATCTTGAGGGAACTGCGGATCGTGTTCTTCTTGGCTATTTACCAAGTTCTGAGATGACATGGGAACGTGCTATACAAGCACTCAAACCAAAAGGTGGTACGCTCCATATTCACATGAACGTTGAAGAAGAACGCATCGATGATTGGTGCAAGGATACATTGCAGCAATGTCTTGCGTATGCAAAGGCATACGGACATGATTGGCACATCAACACATTTCATCTTGAGAAGGTCAAATGGTATGCACCACGAATCCGTCACGTCGTACTCGATGCATCGTTTTCATCAAGAAGTTCTGCTTCGTAGATTTTTACTTCTTCTTGTGAATTGTTTTGATACACAAAATATGCAATACCTGCTGCAACGGCAACCAAGAGAATTGCAATAATCATAGCACCTGCTCCTGATCCTGATTCCTCAACCGATCCTTTTCCAGACAATTCGCCATCTGGGTCGGCAACTCCAATCATCTCAATACTGATGATTTTCGCTTCGTAAACAGGTCGTCCAGCCGTCGAGAACGGATTGTCAAGGTTGGTGCCTGTTGGATCATCCGAGGTCGGAACTTCAGCGATTGCCCGCACATGACTCATTCCGTCACGAACAATTCCAAAGGTTGCATAACCACCATCGTCTCGATTTTCAGGATCGAGTCCATGCGCTTCAGTTTCAGCAATGTACCATTGGGAATCGGCCGAGTCTTCTTCGGTTCCTCGAGCCATACCAATCGCGCCATCAACATGGCTCAGATTCTCATCATGTTCCAGAGGGATGGTCTCACCGGTCCCTCCGCTACCACATTGAACCGGTAAACCAGGGACATAGACACCGTTTGCTCTACATTCTGGATCACCAGATTGCGTGACGAAATCATTGATGACTCGATGGAAAAAGATGCCATCGTAAAGATCGTCTTCGATATGTTCAATCATGTTCTCGACTGTAATTGGTGCCCATTGAGGGAACAATTCAATGATAATTGTTCCAGAAACCTCGCTTTGGAAATGGCCTGGTGTGTAGGTGACATTGATGGCGAAAATAGGGTCGCCAAAGTAGGAATATTGCATTGGCGTATCTTCGACAACAGGGCCATCACTCCACGTTGAAGGATCGATTCCATTGTTCTTCCAAGCCGGCTCTTCTTCCCCAGTTACTGAAAACGGTAAAAGAAGGAATACGAGCAAGATTGACAAAACTATCCTTTGCTTGGATGCTTTGCCCATATGCAAACCATCGTGTGCCTATTCATCAAACATTTGACGAAGGTCGTTGCTCATCAAGACAGTTCTTGAGGATGGATTTGAATTCATTCAATTGTTCTGTCACATCATAGTGATGGTTTCCAACGAAGAAGCCCTGATTGTGAATTCGATTTGCTGCTGGCAATTCCCCATGAATGGAATGATCTAGATGTTCGATGACAGGATTGAGCGTGAAGTTTCCAGCAACGATTGGACGGGTTTCAACACCTGCATTGCGTAATGCATCAAGAACCGGGCCACGCTCACACCAATCGGGTAGAACGATTGAAAATCCAAACCAAGACGATTCTCCTATCTCCTTTTGAATCAAGATTTCTGGGAGTTCACGCA
>JASLVI010000060.1 GCA_030741455.1 Candidatus Poseidoniaceae archaeon
AGACGCGACATGAAAATGAAACGCTTGCTCTTCGTAAAATCAAAGAAATTCGTGATGATTTTGCTCTACGAGGACGTTGCGAAGTATTCCGTACGAATCTTAAGTCAATGGCCAGTGCAAATCGATTGCATAAAGGCGTCAATATGCGGGGCCATCAGGTATGGGCTCCATACGAATATTTTGAGACGTTGTTAACGATTCGTGGAATCCCTCCAGAAGATGATTTGGTCGATATCATCGATTTCTTTAGTACACAAACCGATCCAAACATCTTCAAAGAACGACATGCATTGACCCAATCTGAATTTAGAAAACTTGTCCAACCCCTTATTCGAACAGGTCACATTGTCGAAGATTTCCGAGGCGGATTCAGGGCAGTTCACCCGAGAACAGATCAAGATCCTGTTCACTTACGTAGGGAATATCTGCGCAATTTGGTCAGCGATTATCCAGTCATTACCATCAAGCAATTGTTGCGACTTTCTGGCACACCGTTCAAACCAGAGGAGTTGAAAGCCGTCCTCAATGAATTTGAGGAGGATGGCACATTGGTCAAGGGATTCCTTATCGAGAATTTACATCAGGTGTGTTGGGGTCGAAAAGAACTCCTCGAAACGGCAAAATCCATCAATCCTATTCGTGATTTTGTTCTGCCACCAACCGATCCAATCGCACCATATTTCGGCGACGTACTCAAGGAACGATTTGGGTTTGGAAGTGCCTATCTCGTCTTCAAGAACGCAGAACCTGTAGCTGCGTTCAAAGCCAATACACGGAACAAAACCATTGACGTAACGGACTATGAGGGGAGCGAAAAAGGATGGAGGGTTGTCAAGGAATTTGCTTGGGAACACCAAATGCCGCTCAAAACAGAGTTGAGAATTGGCGGTAAAAAGATGCAATAAGCGTCAAATCAATGTACCATGTTATTGATATAGAAATTGTCCAGAACCTTTCACTATGAATCAACTTCTGAAAGAGATACGTAGGCAATGGAGTTATGAATGTCCAACCAATGTCTCGACCATGCCCAAAGGCTCGCCCACCATTGCTACTGCTCTTATCTTGATGATGCTCGCATCAACTTGCTTGGTCGCACCAGCACAAGCGGATTCAAGTGTTGTCGACGATATTGAAGTTCTTCACACTGCTGTTAATCCTAGCAACAACAAGACCTATCATCTCTTATCAGCATCTTCATGGGAAGATGCTGCGTTCAAGGCACGTTCCCTCGATGGCTACCTAACAACCATCGACGATTCTGAAGAAAACACCTGGGTCTTCGATACCTTTGCTGGATTTGATAATCAAAGTCGCCATCTCTGGATTGGATTGAACGATGTCCAAGATGAAGGCATCTACCGATGGCATGATGGAACACCGTTCTTGTACCGTAATTGGGGCGTCGAACAACCAACGGGAGGCAGTGATTCCGATTACGTTCACATCGCTTCAACCAACATGGGCAACATCATGCCCCAAACGTGGAACGATCTCGAAAACAATCCAGAATATTTCCCTGTTTATGGTGTGGTTGAAGTTGGCGCAGGTGCTGACTTTTCACTCCGCTTTGATGGATACCATGACCACATCGTCATCGATCATGATGAAGGACTCATGCCAAATGGCACTCTCAGCATTGAAGCTACCATCAAGTCAACCAACATTGATGACATTCGATTCATTACTATGAAAGGAGATTATGGCTGGGGATTGTACCTCTCAGACGGCTACATTGGATACGCCTCAGATTACAGTCTCTCCAAGCACCCGCTCTCTGACATAAGCATCGAAGAGGATGTCTGGTACACGATTGGCGTCAGCATCATCGAAGGTGTTGGAGGCGAATTTACCATCAATGGAACCAATGCTGGAAACATTTCGGCTGAGGACGCAAATATTCCAGCAGGTGATTTTGGCTCAAATGATTGTTACACATCTGGTGATGCGTGCGACGAATTGTACATCGCACGAATGGGAGCTGGATGCGATTGCTACTACTTCGAGGGGATCATAGACGAAGTGACGATTGCGTTTGAAGAAAATGGTGTTTGGACGCCTGCAAGCCATTGGACCTTCTGGGAAGGAGAAGGCGGAGACACTGGCGACGCCCTTAACGATGGAACGTTACAACGAGTTGGCTACATCGATGGTGCCGATTGGGTGCTACCCGATGGATCTGTTGTTGCACAGGCAATCGAATTGACGAACGATGATTACATAATGATTGAAGATATTCGTGAAGGTGACACCCTCTTGTTCTATGCCGATATCGAGGAATACACACTTTATTTGGACGTCTACTTGTGGGGATGGGCAGATTATGGTGACGAACACGAGGACGATCACGATTACGATTACTATGACTACTACACACCGTTTGATGCGTATGTAGGCTTTGATAAGATTCCTGCACCATGGGATTACGATCAGCAATTGTCAGATAACTACTATGGCTCAACATATGAATCATGGTCTTGGCCAGATGCAGATGTCATGTGGTTCTCCGTTGTCGCTACTGCAGACATTGTGGAATTTGAAATCCAAGCATCTTGGGAAGTTGCTGAAGCACCACCGAGCCTTGATGAAATGACGGAATTGTTCAATGGAGTTCCTATTCCTTCTCAGGCTGTCAAAACGGATCGCTACAGTTACGAAGCTGCTATGGAATACTACTATGTGAACGTCACAGATAATCTTACAGAACTCAAGATTGAAACCTACGGGGGTAAGGGTGATATCTCCCTCATCCTTTCAAGTCAGGGGCCAATTAATCCAAATAATCACTATTACTACTATCCTGAACCGTACTACTACGAGGATTATTACTACGGTGATGAGGGTCTCTACTATGATTATGATAGTGAAATCGTTTGGTCGACAAACATTGACAATGATGAAGTTGTCAATTTCTTTGATGTCGAGCCTGGTACTTACTACATTACAGCGTATACATACGAACGAGCGACTGATTTCACCATCGTTGCAGACTTTACGTATGCGCCAACCAATGCAGACCCAACAACTGCAATTGAATTGCAACCTGGCATTGCTCATGGGCCAATGAGTGGATATAATGGACTGGACCAATATTTCTACATCGATGTTGCATCAGGAACAGAACGACTTGAGGTTGACCTTGATGGTGGATTTGGTGAAGCAACACTCCATATGCGTTACGAGAGTACACCAACGGCAAGTGAAGCCGATCACCACTCTGGTGCATCCGGCGCAGGAGACAAGATAGGTTTCAACAATCCTACACCTGGCAAGTGGTACATCCTTCTCGATTCTGAAAGCGTATTCAGCGGGGTAACCATTACCGCCACCTACGAGGATCTCTATGTTTGGGATTACGATGGTACACCGATTGAATTGTTTAACGATGAGCCGATTGAAGGCTTGAGTGCTCCTGCTGGAGAGGAAATGTACTTCTTTGTTGATTTGTCATCTCGAACAGATGATTTGATTATCAGTACCTATGGTGGTGAAGGTTCCATCTACATGACTGCAATAGGTGATGTAGACTACGGATACTACTATGACCCTGGTGATGGTATGATATTCCTTGATGAGGATATTTACTTTGATGAGACATATACTCAAGACTACTATTCATATGGCGAGGGAACTGACCAAGACATCTACATTTACTCCCCTGCTAAAGGTCAATTTGAGATTACACTGTATGCAGTAGAAGATTTCTCAGATGTTTCAATTGCAGCCTACTGGGAAGAGGATGATAGGCGACCTGAACCGAATCCTGACCCTGACCCTTTCCTTGAACCTGAAGACATCGACATGTGTGATGATGGGATTGAAGAGTTCTTTGAAGAGATCGATATCAACGGCGATGGTCTGCTCAATGCTGATGAATTCCGACGTTCAGGTCCAGAAGATGATCTTGGATTTTCAGACGTCGATACCAACGATGATGGAATGATCGAATTCAAAGAAGTGGCAGCCTATTTCTGCACCTGTGACATTGAACTCGAACTGTTGGCCGACCAACTCCCCTACAAGACATCCATTGAATTCTTTGAATCGTTAGCGACGTTGAATGATTTCGATACCGAAGTCTTGGACGTGGATGAAGATGGTTTCATCTCATACGATGAACTTGAAGAAGGAATGAAAACATGCACAACCACATTCAATCCATTCGATAGTGATGGTGATGGTGTTCCAGATATTGACGACCAGTTCCCAAACGATCCTGATGAATCTAAGGATGCTGATGGAGATGGTATTGGCGATAATGCTGACTTTGCACCAAGTGTTGCAAACGATGTTGTTTACGGCGCAGGTGGTGCCATGCTCATCGTTCTCATCGGATTGTTGGTTCTTTTCGTTCGCGGTGGCGGAGGATCTGGCCGACAACGATTGGATGAAGAATGGAACAAAACGGATGCATTCTCTGAACAAATGATGCAGATGAACAACCAATATACTGCGCCAATCACAACTCCTGGAGCACCTGTATTGGAATCACCCGGCCTTGGATCATCGCCTCCTCAAGACAACGCATTACCAATCTATGACTTTGGCCAAATGAACATAGAACAACCTGCTACTTTTGAACAACCTGTTGTTGAGACGCCATCCACCAGTTTAATGGGAATGATGGATGCAAATGGTCGAGAACACATCGAGTTCCCATCTAACAGCGGACGCTTGTGGTATCGTGACCAGCCTGATGCCCCTTGGATTAAGAATTAGTTCGAACTTTTTTCTTACGTAAACCAGCGGCTTCCATTAGCCGTAATATGTGTCGATGCAGTTCAGGTAATAATTCGAACATGGCAATAGCCATTACGAACATTGCGAACAAGGAAACAAATCGTGAAGCATAAGAATGTCCGAATTCAAACATACTCAATCCAAGGAATTCCCAGCCTTCATAAGAAAGATGCATCCAGACAAGTCCTGCATTCCGAAACAGGTTGAGGATGTGAATGATTGGTACGGTAAAGAGCAGAGCGCGAATACGGCGCTTTCGATCAACATCGAGCACTGAGATTGCACCGATGAACACGATCATCGATTGAAGTGCAGTACAAGCAAGAACGAAATTGATGTTGATCAATCCTCCATCAGCTAAGATCAGTTCTGTCTGAAATGGATGTTCTGCAAATCGATCGGTCATGAACCACTTGTTTCCATCCCATTCACTCCATAGAAACGATCCTTCTTTGGTGTTGACAACAGTATCTCCGAGTTTAATGTCAACGGTTCCAGTAAACGAAAGAAACATGGCGACTTGTGAAGAAACAAACCAGATGGCAAGGACCGATAAGTAAGGTACGTGAGCAATCAAAAGGTATGGGCCTCCTGCATAAGCAACACATCCTCGAGCCCAATCCAAAGCAGCACGATCACGTTCTGTTAATGAACGCCCTTCTGCAAGAACCAATGCCACCGCCATTGGTAAGGCACATGCAGTCATAATCGTAAGAACGAGATCGTTGATTTCGAAGTAGTACGAAGAATCATTGAAAAAGTATAATCCAACGAGAATCCAACCAACTTGAGCAAGTCGAGAAACACCTTCCTTGTTGCGCCTATGCCATGATATTGCAAGAAATACCATGCCGAGAGCGCCACCAATTGTGGCGAGGTCACGGCTAAGGAACATACCATTCCCAGAACTCTACCTCATAGAAACGTTTGCCCATTAAGTCCAACAACCCGTTCATTGTGGACTGGTCATGGATGGCCCCATTATCGATGGAAGTGGTCGAGCCTCTGGCCCAATTGCGTTCATCGATCGAGATGGTGTTCTGAATTATGGACGGAATGGATACGTCAATCATCCAAATGAATTGAAGATCATTCCGGGAAGTGGTCGAGCAATTGCTCGATTACGGGCAAAAGGATATGCGATCTGCGTTGTTACAAATCAATCGCCAATTATGCGAAAATTATGGACAGTTGATCGACTTCATACAATCCACAATGAATTGCGGCGGCAACTTCTTGACGAAGATTCTGAAGCCATTATCGATCTTATCATGACCTGTCCACATCGAAACAGAGACCGATGTGGCTGCAGAAAACCATGGCCAGGTATGCTTGTCAAAGGAAACAATATTCTCCGTAATGAAAACAAAACAAACAGCCGTATCGACTGGGCTGGAACAAAACCACAACCATGGAATCCTTTGGATGCGATGGTTGGTGATAGGAAATCCGACATGGGTGCTGGTTGGGCAGTCGGTGCAAGAACGTTCGAAGTATCAGAAAAATTAGGATTACCGCAAGTGATTGATCGTGTTCTCGATGAGAACGATGAAGGTGATTTTTATGACCCTATGAGGTGGTAGGATCGGTTGGTTAGGTCTGGACGATACAGATTCCCTCAAGGGAGGGTGTACAACAGAAGTGTTGTTTCAATTGATTCAACATCTTCCACCTAAGATCACCGTTGGAACAGCAAGATTGGTTCGACTCTGGCCCTTTGCCGTTCAGAGAACCCGTGGAAATGCAGCGGTTGCTGTTGAATTGAAAACCGATGATGAAGACGGCTTGCTCACCTTCCTCGATGCGTATTGGGATGATGTGATTGCTCCACTTCGTGGCCATATTGAAACAAGCGAACATAGCTCTCGCAAACAATATCCATCCGACCCTGGAATGGTGTGGTTTTCTGAAACAGTAAAGGATTTTGATTTCTATAGAAAAGGCCTGAGAAAAGAAATTTTAATCGACGAACTCCCTGAAGCAGACAAATCATGGGGTGGACTCGGTCGTATTGGAGCAACACTTGCACTTCATTGGCCTGCTGTTTCCAAAACGTACGAAGCCATTGCATGGAGAATGCCTGATGCTACAGGCCAACGTAAATTAGACGAGGAAGCAACACAAATTGTCGATGAACTTGAAGGTACATTCCTTTGTCGAGACGACCGTTTACAATCATCATTACTTGCACCTCGAGGAAACTCTCCTGTTCTTTTTGGCATCCGCACATGGCAAAGAGATGATTCTGAACATGCTGCAAAGATCCTCATTGATGCGCCTATGACCGAACCAGTTTCTGGTTGGATGGTCTTTGAAACAAATCAAGCAACAAACGATCATTTGGATGAACCAATCGAATTCACTGTTGAAAAGATTGAAACAATCAAAGGAGGTCACACCATCATCAACTCCTCTCATGATCGATTTGTTGCATTTCGAGAGTCAGGCCAAATTGCGCTTCAATGCCAAAAACTCCAGCTAGGTGATGAGATTGAATGCTTAGGATTAACAGCCCCTGACCGAACAATTCACATTGAATTCCTACGCATGAAGAATCTCAAACCTAATCGAAATCGGCCCTTATGCCCCGTATGCAACAAATCAATGACATCTATGGGCAAAAATCAGGGCATCCGTTGTAAGAAATGCGGACGTGTCTCAGACGATCATTGGGAAGAGAGCGAACGTGGCTTGCCACAAAATGTATGGATTCAGCCGCCACCATCATCTCGCCGCCACCTTGCAAAGCCTCTGAGTAAGGAACAAACACTCCAAAACAATATGTAGCATCGTCAAGGAAGTAAGACTATGGCAGAAGACACAACAAAGACCGTGACAACGATTATTCTCATCCTTGTATTCCTTGGAATGATGATTTTCGTCGCTATGAAAGCGAAGAAAAACCGTGAAGAAATCCTCCTAAAACATCAGCCTAAGGTTGCTGGCGATGATGAGTTAGAAGGTGGTGCGCGACACCCACAACGCTTTGATGAACCGGATGAAGAAGCACTCGAAGAAATGGCCAAGTTGCTTGAAGAAGAATCAGAAGAAGAAGCCTGATTCCTGGATTCTTCCTTGTTCAAGAGCACCATTTTGATCAAGGTAGAGTTGTTTCTTTTCATCAGAATAGAGGCCCCATATCTCAAAGCCTTGACGTTCAAATTCTGATTTTGATCTCGCACGATAGGATTCATCCTTGCCTGTAACATCAGTACCGGATTTTGAAATGAGGAGTAATGTGGTTTCAGAATCAATACGTTTTGACAAGTCGAGAACAGCATCTAGATGTGCCTTTTCGATACGTCCTGTTGGAGAACACCAATCATCGAGAACGATTAAACCAATACGGGGTAAACTGCTTTCTGCCTCAACAATGGCATCGACACAACGATCCATCGCTCCAATGAGATTCATGGCATGAAACCGACTTGATTCAACAATATTCAATGATTTGAACAATTGTGAAAATCGAGTCGCATTTGGCATCTCTGGCGAGGCCCACAAGACACGGCCTCCAGATTGGATTTCATTTACAGAACAATGCAAACCAAACGTTGTCCCACCACAACCACCTTCGATCGAAAGGTGGATGCGCTTACTGGTCAAATCCATCGACCATCGTTCAGCCATGCTTATCCGAAAGAGTACTATGATTTGATTT
>JASLVI010000061.1 GCA_030741455.1 Candidatus Poseidoniaceae archaeon
TTTGTAGACCATGCCAGTAATGGCGCCGCGAGCAATACCGTCCATGGCTCCAAGTCCGAGGACCAATGCCGGTTTTGGACCATTATCGCTCTTGTTGACTTGAGGAACGGTTTCAGATTCTTTCGATTCATTCGAATTCAGAAGCTTCGATAGGGCTGCAAGGGCAACATCTTCGGCAGATAGTCCTGCTTCTTTCGCAGCTTCTAGAGTTTCTTGTGCTGATGTTTGTGGCTCAATCTCCGTGAATTCCTCAATAAGCCGGGCACGTTGGAGTTTGTTGATGTCCTCTTGACTCGGAACGTCCATTCGCTCCAGGGACCCTGCCTTTTTCTCGATTCGCTTGATGTGTCGAACAGCTCGGTTTCCAACCATCAGGACGCTTCTTCCAGTACGTCCAGCACGTCCAGTGCGCCCAACACGGTGGATGTAGGTGTCATCATCGGTTGGTAAGTCATCTTGGATGACAAGGTCGACACGATCGACGTCGATACCTCGTGCAGCAACATCAGTTGCAACGAGGACGTTGGTTCGTCCTTCTCGGAATCGATTCATGACCCGTGTTCGCTCTGCTTGCGACATGCCGCCATGAATTGCTTCAGCACCGCTCGGGCGAAGAATGTCAGCAACTGTTTCGACACGGTTTCTTGTCTTGCAGAAAACCATCGTCGCATTTGGTTGCCATGCCATCAGGAGTTTTTCAATCGCATCAACACGTTGTCGAAGTGTACAAATCATAACGAATTGTTTGACAAGACTTGGTGGACGGTCCTCTTTTCCAGATGCTTGAATTTGGACAGGATCCTCGAGAATCCTGTTGGCAAGTTTCTGAACGTGTTTTGGCATGGTCGCTGAAAACAGTAAGGTTTGATGATCAGGATTCATTTGCTCAACGATGTATTCCAAATCCTCAGCAAAGCCCATGCTCAACATCTCATCGGCTTCATCCAATACGAGGACGTCGTATTGATTGAGGTCAACATTGCCTCGTTCCATATGATCACATATACGTCCTGGTGTGGCGACAAGGATAGCATCGGGCCATTCAGTCAATTGCTGAATCTGTTTTTTCATGGATGCGCCACCGATGAGGGCGGTTGCAATGTTATCAAGACCACTCAATCGCTCGATTTCATTGACGACTTGAAGGGCAAGTTCGCGAGTTGGACAAATGATGACACCAGCTCGGTGGGTTTGAAGAATTGGAAGTACGAATGCAGCGGTCTTACCTGTTCCAGTTCGAGCAGTAGCGAGTACGTCCTTTCCTTCAACGGCAGGAGGGATGGCCATGGCTTGAACAGGTGTTGCAAATTCGTAATTAAGTGCATCCAACCGATCGAGAAGATGCGCCTCAAGTTCGAGGCTTTCGAAGGTGGTTTGCTCAGACATTATGCACACCGCTAGGTGTGCCCCAGCAGTCAAGCCTCCGGCCTTCCCTGTTTAAGCGCGCCCTATGGATTGAGGCAAATGCTCCGGTTTGTTTGGAAGGTCAACCTTTCCGCTTCTCGACGATATGTATGTCGGTAATGGATGCATGAGGATATTGCCCCTGCTCGTCTTTTTCATAGGACTTAATCATATCAAGAACACAGAGAAGTCCAGCACTTACACCCGTCATCGCTTCCATCTCAATTCCAGTCTTGTAATGTGCGGAAACGTGTACAGTGCATCGAAGCGAGGTGCCTTCCCATGTCCAATCGACCTTGCATCCTTCGAGTGGGATTGGATGGCAGTGTGGAATAATTCGAGGCGTCTCTTTGACGGCTTGAATGGCAGCAATGGTTGATGCTTCAAGGACATCGCCTTTCTTGACCATCTTTTCGACAATTGCTTGTTTTGTAGTCTCTTGAAGGTGCAAAACTCCAGTAGCGGTTGCTTTTCGTTCAACGATTGGCTTTGAACCAATCTCGACAATTCCTTGGATTTCTTTGTTCATGTTCATCCCAATCCTGCTTTCCATGTTGAGCCTTCGGAGGTCACTTCACGCTTCCACAAAGGGGCTTGTCTCTTGAGTTCATCGATGAGCCATTCACATGCTTGGAAGGCTTCTTTTCGATGCGGACTTGCAACGTGAATACTGACAATCGACTCCTGAGGCTTAACGCGTCCTGTACGATGGGCCATGGCTACTGAGAGCGTACCATAGGTTTCGCAAGCTTCGTAAGCGAGCCGCTCAAGAACAGGGCCAAGCCTTTCTTGCCAAGCATCAAATTCGAGTGCATAGACTTCAGCATTGCCTTCCGTCCCTCGAGTGATTCCGAGAAATGAAACGATTGCGCCACATCCTTCGGTCGCAAGTTGTTCGCGTAAAGCAGCATGATCAAGTGTATCAGGGGCTTCTTCGATGATGATGTGACGCCCCATGGTGATGCGAGGGGAGCGCATGATTCAAGGGTAACGGCTCGATGGGCCAGCATGGCCGATACCCCTGGCACGACCGGACCCATTCACATAATGGGTGCTGGCTTGTCTGGTTTGGCAGCTGCAACCATTCTTGCGAAGGCAGGTAAAGAGGTCCATGTTCACGATGTTCGTGCAGATTCAGGGGCACGATTCGATGGCGATTTTCAGGCGCTTGAGAACTGGTCGATGGAAGATGATTTCTTTGATCAACTCAAGGGATGGGGCTTTGATACCTCTCAATTTCAAGCAACGGAATTCACAGTTGTTGATTTGATTCATCCCGATGATGTCATCACACAACCTAAGAGTGATCGAATTGCCTATCGAATCGTTGAACGAGGTACTTCAGATCACACGATTGATCAAGGAATGAAGCGACAAGCACTGGATGCTGGGGCAACCATTCATTACAAATCACGGGTCAATGAAGACGATTGTACCATCATCGCATGTGGGCCAAAAGGGACCTCAGCAGTCGCTTATGGAGAGATTTTCAAAACATCTCATCCAAATCATATCGCCTTCCAACTCAACGACAAATTGGCACCTGGCGCATATTCCTACCTCATCATCGTCGATGGTGTAGGACTCATCTGCACCTGTTTGTGGAGAAAGCAATCCAAAAGTGAACGTTTCCTGAATGAAACTATCGCCTGGTACGAAAAGCATTATCCAAATCTTGACCGAACACCGATCAAACGTGTTGGCGGAAAAGGCGACTTCACCATCAACCAACGTTACAAGCAAGATGGACGATACTACGTTGGTGAATCAGGGGGGCTTCAGGATTTTATGTGGGGCTTTGGAATGCGGATGGCAGTATGGTCTGGTGTTCTTGCTGCAAAAGACATCTTGGGCGAATGCGATTATGAGGTTGAAGTTCGGAAACAACTTCTCCCTTATGTGCGAACAAGTGTTGCCAATCGCTGGCTCATGAATCGAGTTGGAGATGGGATGTTCAAGCGAATGTGTCGGAAGTGGATGAAAGATCAAAAGAAACGGGGAGATGGTCTCGTTTGGATCGGTAAATTGTTTCGACCTCGATGGTACAAGACGTTGCTGTACCACATGGTTACACCGTTTATGCTCAAAAAAGACCCGAAGGCCATGGGCCGAGGCGTTCGACGCATGCCATTTCGAAAGGCGAAAGCAAGAGATGTTTGGGAACAGTCGCCAGAAGCAGCATCCATTGGTGAGCAATGGAATGAAGTTCGGAGAGGCGGCGGAAAGGTTTCATTTGCAAATGACTCGGATGAACCGAGCATTTCCAGCGAGTAGGCGCGACGATTCGTTCATAATGCGAATCGCTTTCGGGCAATTATGAGCGACCTCAATTTCGAAGCCATGCCCAACAAACTCGTGAACTATGCTACACTCGATGGTATTGCAGTCATCGAATTGGCCAGTGATGCTGCTGGTGCAGCGCTGACCGAAGCGAACGACCGTTCACCGAACACCTACACACACGGTATGATGAGCGATCTTGATGATGCGATCATCAAGGCACGTTTCGATGACGATGTTTCCTGTATTGTTTTGACTGGAAACGGATCTTCGTTCTTTTCTGCTGGAGCGTCCATTCAGATGCTGAACAGTGTCTCGCCTGGGTTCAAGTACAATTTCTGTCTTCACGCCAACGAGACCCTTTCTCGTCTTGAACAGACATCAAAGCTGGTCGTTTGTGCAATCAACGGCCACGCAGTTGGTGGCGGTCTTGAAATTGCAATGGCTGCTGATATCCGAATCGCTCGCAAGAACTCTGGAAAGGTTGGCCTCCCTGAAATCAATCTCGGTGTTCTCGCTGGAACTGGCGGTACTGCTCGATTGACACGTCTCATTGGAAAGGCAAAGGCGCTTGAAATGATGGTTACGGGTGAATTGATGTCCTTTGAGGATGCACATGCTCATAACCTCATCAACCACATTTGGGAAGGCGATGCTGCAGATTTCCGTCAAGACATCCTTGATTGGTGTGGTCAATTCACATTACCAAACAAGGCAACTAAGGCCGTTGGAAACATCAAGCGTTCCTGCCAGACTGGACCAGAGATTCCATTTGAATACCATCTTGCCCTTGAGCGAGAGTTGCAAGCTGCACTCTTCAATTCGAGCGATGCAAAGGAAGGAATTGCTGCTTACGTTGAGAAGCGTGTTGCAAACTTTACCGGCCAATGAGTGTGAATGGGATGTCCGATTATCACATTCCTGCTGACGTACCAGATGACCTCGCAGACACCTATCTTGAAAATCTCATGGCCGCTACATGCGGAACAGGTTCGATGAATCTGTTTGCATGCGATCAGAAGATTGAACACTTGAACGATGATTTCTATGATGGAGGAAATACAATTCCTCTTTCATCGAACGACCCAGGCCATCTCTTCGAGATTGGAGCACAAGCCCATCGCGAAGGAACAGTTGGTGTTCTCGCAGCACAAGGGGGCCTCATCTCCTTGTACGGTCGAGATCATCCTGACGTTCCATATCTTGTCAAACTTAATTCAAAGTCACATCTTGTCAAGACCAAGCAACGAGATCCAGTCAGTCTCGCAATGTGGGATATGGACGATGTGATGTCATTGGTTTCCAATGGCCTCAATGTTGTTGGAATCGGTTATACAGTCTACATCGGTAGCGAATACGAACATGAGATGATGACAGAAGCTGCGCATTTCATTCGTCAAGCCCATGAAGAAGGAATGATTGCAGTCGTTTGGATGTATCCTCGTGGAAAAGCGGTTGAAGATGAGAAAGATCCTCAATTGATTTCTGGAGCTGCAGGTGTTGCAGCATGCATCGGTGCTGATTTTGCAAAGGTCAACTACCCGCGAGCATGGGAAGGAATGACACAACCAGAATCACTGAAGATTGCTGTTGAAGCTGCTGGCCGATGTGGAATCATCTGTTCTGGAGGAGGCTCTCTTCCTGCTCGGGATTTCCTCCAACGTCTTTGGGATCAAATCAACATCAGTGGTTGCAAGGGTGCTGCAACTGGACGCAACATTCACCAAAAGTCGACGGATGAAGCTGTGCGAATGACCGCTGCCTGTCATGCAATCATCTCACAAGGTGCGAGCGTTGATGAAGCCATGGACATCTTCCAAGGCAACTGATTTGTTTCAGATTCTGCCTTTTCGTGTCTTAAGCAACTTAAACAAGGCTTTATGCCTTGAACGTCGATTTTCACACAATGAAGAATGTTGGTGGCCTTGAGAGAATTCTCCGAGCAGTGTTTGGTTCAAGCCTTGTTTTGCTTGATTTTTTCGCAACAATTCAAATTGAAATTGCTTTTCTCATTATTGGATTGTGGGGCGTGTTAACCTCTACACTTGGCTACTGCCCTTTCAATGGCCTCATGGGAAGGAACACATGCGCCATTCACTATGAAGATCCTGCGACCGAAGTCGTTTCTGTTGAACCAATTTAGTTCTTGGAAACGTCATCACCCATGGTAATGTTACCATTTTTGTCGATGATGATGGGGGTTCCCTCTTTCCATCCAGGACAGTTGTCCTCGACCCAAATTCGAGTTGCCCACTCGCAAATATCGTATCCTCCGGAGAGAATGCCTGAGCGCTTGATGTAGCCGACCTTGACAATATCTTTGTCTTTTGAGAGAACGTTGCCAAGTTGTTGGCTTGTTGTACCGTGTCGCATGGTGCTGTTGATGTGTTCTAGAATCTCAGCTGTGTTTCGTGGACGATCGCCCAGGAACTTCTTGATTTTTTCTCGTATGCGTACTGTTTTCATATTTTGTCCTCCTTTGAATTTCGCTTTTCGCTTGTTGGCGATGTCGCTATACCAAAGGAGCGAGGCCACTCATATAACCGTTCCTCCAACAAACGACGAGTTTGTTACCATTAATGACCAAATTCAGTGTTAAATCTACACGATGTGCTGGATGATGTAAGTGAACTCTCACATTTCCAATGGAAAGATGTAACTAAATGTAATCAAATAGTAAGTTTGTAGGCAATAAATAAAAAGGAGCATCATTAGGAGCAGGCAAAAGTGACTCATCATGCCAAAGAAAACAATTCGAAGTCGCTATCAGCGACGAATCCTCGATTGGCTTCTTGATGGCGGAGGGACGGTCTCGCAAGCTTCTGAAGCATTGGGAATTGCTATGCCTCATGCCTCACTTGCAATGCGGCAATTGAGAGAGCACGGTGAGGTACAACGAGATGATAGTGCTTCAATTCGTGGTGCAATGCATCGATTGACGTCTGATGGTGCTGACCACTTGCTGAACGATTTAATCGAACGAGTACGGAAGGCTACAACTTCAATTCCAACTGGAATGAATGCAGTTGTTCTCTCCAACGATCGTACAAGTATCGTCCTCGGTGTTTTGTCACCGCCGAATTCACGTCTCATTTCTCTTCCCCGTCGAACGGATTTATTTGACAATGAGGGGGGGAAATCTTCCAGTGGAAAGACAGGGGGGCTTTGGGCAGTTCAGCGTGGACCTGATGTACACTGGGTTTCTCTGTCAACATTTGAATCAAGTTCTGCTCCAACCGAACCTATTCAAGGAACATTAACCGCTTATGCAAATCAAACTGAAACGATTGGAATACTTCGGTTGCGGTTGCTCAGTCAGACCGATGCGTGGGGTGTTGCAAATGGGACATGGATACGTTTGACTTCAGGTCAGACAAATGGTCCATCGCAGTTGCACATTGGGGAACATACGATTGGAGATGTTGCAGGAACGACATTTACTGTACGGCCTGAGCATGGCCTCTATGCGCACCTACCTTCATCTGTCGATCGAACACTTCTGGTTTCTTCATTGGGAAATCATGCACAAATTATGACGCAATCGCTGGCCTTTTCCACGCATCGTTCCCTGCCAATTGAGGTGTTGGGGCCTTGGATGAAAAAACGACATCCTCGTCTCTCCATGACAAAACGTAAAACGAGGCTGCGAGCCTTAACTCGCTGGCTCTTATCTGGGCGAGGGAAACAACCTGCGTTGAATCTCCGTCGTTCACTCCTAGCTGATTTCGGAGAGCGCACATGGACAAATGAGAGCAATGCAATCGATGTTGTGCTATTGGATGGAATTTCCCAACATGGTGCAACATGCATTGTTGAGTGGATGATTGAATCTACCTCGTTCGATATGGTCGTTGAATGGCCATGGGCTGAAATCGACAATCCTCCGCTCATGGAGCGTCTTTTGGCTTCTGGGCGATGTCGCGCCCTCATTACCTCACGTGGAGAGGCTAAGGAATTTTCAAGCAAGACTGCGTCAATACAGTCCACAGATCAATTGGCCACCGTCTCATATCGTCCACAGGAATCGTATGAATTCAGAGTTCAACTTCGAAGAGCGATGTCCCGAACTGAACCAGAAGCGACGCGCGAAGGGCTTCCTTCGAATGCTGCTGAATTGCTCGAGTGGTTTCAATCAGGGGGCTTGCAAGAAGACATTTTGACCGGTGAAAGTCAGGGGCCACCACAGATTCGACAAACGATTCGTCAAGCGATGCGTCTGTTCCCACAAGGCGATTCATATTTTGCGGATTCAGTAGAACGCGAAGTGCCTTTGGCCGCATGGATTGCAAGTCCTCAAATTGAACGTTCAGCACGTTGGAGGCGTATTGGAGATGTCTTGCCGCAAGGTTGGGTCGATTTGATTCCAGTTGGAGATATGGATGCAATTTCTCTCATCAAGGCCATGTCACGTACTGAAACAGAATGGCGGCAAAGAGCAGTACGTGAAATAAACAATGCCTTCGATTCGAACTCATCGCTTCTCGTAGATTTGGTGCCTCTCCTCAACGATGATTCACATAAAGCGATGGCATCTTACGTTTTGTTGATGCTAACTCGGAGGCATCGAGATGAATTGAATTCTATTCTTCCAAAAGCTGCGACAATTTGGCTTGATGCACCATACGATGAGGAGCAAGTGTTGAG
>JASLVI010000062.1 GCA_030741455.1 Candidatus Poseidoniaceae archaeon
AGCAGATCCGTCGTGAGGATCGCCGAGGTACATTCCCGGTCTTTTTCGAACAGCTTCAAGTCCTTCGAGAACCTGAATACTCCCTGCATCATATTCATCACTCATAGTATCATCAAGTCCAGTCAGAAATTTCGTCGCAGTCGGCCGTTTTGTATGGTAGCGTTTGCACCGCCTCTCTAACTGTTAAACATGCCCGACGAGGGTATGTAAACATACCCCTAAACCAGTCTTCTATGATATCTTTTTTTCAACAAAAAAGACGTTCCAAAATCCAACTTTTGCCTTGAAAAAACCATCATTTCCCTCCGTGAGCGTTAAGAAGAAGGCGAAGGTCGGTTGACTCATGCCAGAACCGACCATTTGCGTAGCACTCGACTCGACAAACGTTGATGACATGGTCGATGAAGCCGCACGTGCCTCAACTGCGGGTGCGGATCTTGTCGAAGTTCGATTCGATCGACTTTACCTCACAAAACCCGAACCAATCCTCGTTGAACAGGAAGATGGCGAGCCAAAAAGTGTGATGCCACCTGAAGCTGAGTGGCCAATCTCGGACGCAGCATCCGTCGATGCAGCTGAAACCATTCAGAAATTGAAAGATTCAATTGCAGTACCTGTCGTCTTTACTGTACGTCCTCCAAGAGAAGGTGGTTTTTATCCTGGAACTGAAGATGAGCGAATGGCTATTCTCGAACTTGCTATTGATTCTGGCGTAAGCTGGATTGATTTCGAATCATCCATCGAAGATAGTAAACTAACCGATTTGTTGAGCGCAGCGAAAAAGAAGGGTTGCAAGATTATTTATTCGAGCCATGATATCAACGGCACACCAAACTCCGAAGACATCGCTTCCTTCGTTCGCGACAATGGCGAGAAGGCAGATCTTGTCAAATTCTGCTCAACTGCACACTCGCATCTCGACGCTTTGCAAATCGTGGATGCTGCGATTGAATTGAAAGGCGAGGGCGTCGATTACTCAGTGATGGCCGTCAACAGTGGTGGCGATTGGGCACGTATTCATGCGCCTGTTCTGGGCGTTTCGATGGTTTACGCAACACTTTCCATGGAACATCGAATCAGCGACAAGGGCCTCATCAACGTCCGTGACCTCAGAGATGCGTGGACACTCCTCGAATACTGAACTGAAAGTTCAAATCACTGTTGCAGTGATGGCATCAATTTCTTCTCTGCATCAGCCTGCGGATCGATCCCTGCATCCATATAGCGACGATTGATGATTACTGGCGTTAACACGAACGCCATAAAGAAGACAAAGAATGCAATAGAAACGGTCCAATTTGGTAGCACGACGGATCGCTCAACGGTGGAGATTGCAACATCAGCGACGAGAATTTTGTCTTGAACTCCCGCATCGCCACGGCGTGAATTATCCCAAGTATCGACTACGATGAAAAATTCTTGATATTCCATATCAGAAAACAGCGAGGAATACACTTCAGGCCCGTCCATCGCAATACTCATCACAACCGAATCCGTATTCTCATACGCATGAACATCCCTGTAGGTTTTCCAACCAGTTACATCAAATGCAGCCCACTCGGGAGGGACTTCAGAAATAAATTCATCATCACTAATGCTCTCGCGCTCAAACCATTGTGTGAATCTGTCTCCATGCATTCGGTTGTAAGACCATTCGTAATTCTCATACTGTGAAGTCGTCATCAGATACACATCAGCTTTGGCAGGCACTGTTGAGTCTCCTACAACACCTTGGATTTCGACACAGATTGTCGTCCTATGCTCACTTGAAAGATTGACTCTTAGGGCTCCAACGCTATCATTTCCAATCAACATCGTTGTTGCAATGTTTGTTGTTAATGTATCCACTGGAGAGGGTGAGTGATAATTCAGATACATCCATTCCTCTTCGGGTGAAAGCGCTGGATCATAGGGGTATGTGCCTTCATCATTCTGTCTCTTGGAATTTTTCCCCCCTCTTTTATCCTCATCCCAATCTTCTTCAAACCACCAATTGTCGTTTTGAGGGACTTCTGCATGGCGAGATATTGTTTCATTCCAAACGATTGGCGACAAATCCCCTTTGCAATCATCGATGGCTGCCGAGGCCGTTCCAACAGAGGGCGTCAACACTCCACCAAACATAGGAATAAGGAAAATCGAAAGCAAAACAATGACCTGCCGTTGCAAGATTCAATCACCCCTCAACGAGAGGTAAGCAAGGAGGTTCTTGAGGCATTCGTCTACTCGCGTCGGCGCAATGGCCGGACATAGCCGCTTTCATCGTTCCTACGTTCTTGTTTAGAGAGAATCTTCGGTGCAGGAGGAGGTGTGTGATGATCCATGCCTAAAAGGCCGCCATCGTCTGCATGTTCGACATCATATGTCTCAGCATTCTGCTTGGCTTCTTCTTCTATTTCGTTTGGTTGACGCATGACCAGCCATCCAAGAATGAGTGCGGCCAGAATGAGTACAATGAAACCAAGCGCATCACTACCGGCATCGGAGGCCCACGATTTCCATTCATCTATGCTAAAGTCCGAAAGCGATGGGTCTGCATCTTGCTCTGGCAAAATCGTAACATCAATTTCTGCTTCATCGCACAAGTTCATGCCATCACAAACTCGTACTTTCAGAATTGTTTCTTTAGGCTCATCCCAAACCACCGTCACAAGGGTTGTAATCGATTCGTTTGAACTAAACCAATCGTTGTCCAAAATCCCATCACCATCCTCATCGTTGAGGAGGTCCTTTTCCCACTCAACAATCAGATCGTTGCTAATGGTTTCATCTCGGTCGGAATTTGAACCATCGAAAACATTCGCATCTCTATAAAACACGAGATCGGCAAGTGATTCAGCATCTGAAACATTAACGATGACAGCGGATTTAAAATCTTCATAGATTTCTTCGGGCAAATCAATATCCCCTATTTCTGGAGGAGAATCAACATGGATGTTAAATTCCGCACGAGTCACATCCCCCGTTCCAAACGCATCGCGAACTGTGAGTTTCACCGTGTACAATCCGGGTCGCTCATAGGAATGCCAAGGCTTCGGATCATGAACGATTGGCGTCGCATCACCAAAGTCCCAAGTATACTCCAAGAGACCATTCCAATCAGGCGATTCTTGTTCAAGCGGCACATATTTGCCTTCGAATTTCTGATCACCGTCTCGCGTACCGCTTGAATCGAAGTAAAGCATTGCACCAGGTATTGCTACATTCACATCGTTTTCATCAAAGGTTCTCTTCCATTGATCGGGCAATCCGTTCTCCGGGAAGACATCGGTATCCATGAGCAAATTACCATCAATCCATGCATCTAAAATTTGCAATTCAATGATTGGAAGTGGGTTTGCGACGACAACAACAATGATTCTTGGAATGCTTTGGTCACCATTTTCATCGGTTACAATCAGTTGAATGATTTGTTCTCCGGGTTCTGTGAACGAATAAGCTGGAAGCTTTTTGTCGCTAAATGTACCATCTGGGAACGACCAATTGAAGGTCAAATCATTGTATCCTCCAGTCGTACCATCGATATCGAAACTGGTCCTTCCATCGAAGGTGTATGGAACGTTGACTTGAGCATCCTCAATGAGGAAATCAATCTGAGATTCACCGTTCGCTCCTGATTGTTTGACAATGTAATTTGCAACTGGAATCTGGTTGATGACGTTGACACGAAGTTCTGCGAGAGATACTGCTCCATCTTCATCGGTCACCGTAACTGTGATGTTTTTCATTCCAGGCGTATTCCATGCAGGAGCAGGATAGAGAGCAGCAGAAGAGGTTGAAGAAAAATCATCGTTGCGATCAACATCAATTCCATCAAGATTCACACCTTCCTCGAAGACCCATCCTAAGGACAGATTTTCACCATCGTCATCGGTGAAAATATCAGGCATAAGGAGAGGCGTGTAAGTGTATGTCGTGAGTTCATCCGTGAAAATTTGGTATGGCTGACGGTTGTTGACCACGATTTCAATCGATTTTTGCCCTACATTGATGCCATCCGAAACATTTAGTGTCAGAATATAGGTTTGATTTGGACCAACGACATCGCCCCATTCATGATTTGCAGTGTACAGGCCAACGCCGGTAGTCAATTCTGATCCATCGCCCCAATCCCATTCAAACTCAAGGTACTCCAATGGGACGTTATCCGCTGTTTGATAAGCTGAGAAGATGATTCGTTGATTCGTGAGGATTTCTAGCCGATCTGCAACCACATTGTTGTTGACAGAGATGATTGGGATTGGTTCAGAATCATCCGTGATGTTGATTGGATTCACGCTAACATCCGACCATGTACCACCAACATCCATGATACGGAGCGTTGTATTGTAAATACCCGCCTGCGAGAAAGAACGTAACGGGGAGCGAAGCCCAGAAGTCATATTGTCGCCAAAGTCCCAAGCATAAGCAACCGGTTGATCGAAGTAAGGAAGTGTGTTGTTATCGAGTGAAAGACCCCATGCGTCAAAACCATCGCCAGTGAACTGGATTTTCTCATAGGTTTGGCTTTGGTTTGTCGAAACCGAGCCATTTGCTACAGGAGCCATGTTTGCCAAGGCCTGAGGCGCTGTTGTTTCTGTATCCAGAACCGCCCCTAGCATGTCCTTCATGGTAAACTGGAGCGTGTATTGGTCATCTTTGTTGGCTGTGAAATAGACATTGTTTGGAACATGGACGCCACCGCCAGCTTGGACACGTGTCGAAATCGTGTCGACAACGGTGCCGTTGCTATCCCGTACAAGCATATCAACATCTAAATCTTCAAAGAACGCATTCGACAAGATGGAATAGTTTACTTGAACCGTATCTGCGGTTCCATCTCCATCTCGGTCACCAAGCGCAGTACCATTCAACATCATTGTTGCAGGTGAAGTGATTCGAGCAGCCTCAATATCGATTGTTCCTTGTGGATAGGATGGGCCACAAGAAGTATAATCACAATCAGCAACTGTGCTTGCATACCAAACGATTGCATAGACTTCATCAGTAAGGTTGCCAAACCCTTGAATCAAGCCTGTTGCAACGTTATTGTTGAAATCCAAATCTTGCGTGGACCAGAGTCCATCTGCTGTTGATTTGTAGACGAGAACACCGTCGAAATTCGACACATCGGATGTGACTCTTAGGGTTAGTGGGGCTGGTGAAGCTGATCCCGGTGTAAACTTGAATGAGCGAATTCCCCATCCTTCCATGGTATGTCCAGTCGAACTCCAAGGCGTTGACCAATCGGAGTTTGTGTCTGCAGGGGTGATGCGACAGAACGTCGAACCTCCGCATGAAGGATTGAGAACGAGATTTGAGAATCCGTAGATGCCCTGATCAGAGTCAATTGTTGCAGCAATGGAAAAGTTAGCGAAAATTTCGCCCATTGTTCTTCCAATCTTTCCAGATTGTCCAGAAACTGGTGATAATGCGAGATTCTCAACGCCGAGACCTCCCGTGGCTGAATCTTGGACGAGTTGGCGGACTGCCGGCCCTCCTCCCAAATGATCAGCCAAATACATCGTGAAAATGAATCCGGCACCATAATCCGCATTTCGCTGATTCCACCATCGCACACTCAAATCGGATTGTTGCGTCCATCCATTGAGGTGCCCAGCGAGTGTACCATCCGCTCCAAAGCACAGGTAGATTGCAACGTCCGCATTTCCTTCATCCAACCATAGATTTTCATACGGATCTTGTGCGTTGTGAAGGAGATGTTGTAATTCGTGCGCAATGATCGATTTACCCCATGCAAGAGTGATGTCGGCGAAGTCAACGTACACAACGTCACGAGAGGGAGCCGTACCTGGCGAGAAGTAACCGCCGATGTTGTATGCACCATCGATATCATAAATGACAATCTCAACTTGACAATTGTTATCATTATCCGGAGGAGCCAATCCTCTTCCGTCTTGGTAATCTTTACCGAAATATGTCGTCATTGTTGGATAAATTGTTTGATCCCAAGTCGAAGCAAGATTTTGCAAAACAGTCGAAGAAAGCGTCCTGCCTGATTGTACTAAGAAGGCGACAGTCGCAGTCGTTTTTGCGACGTAGACGCTTGTTGAACCTCCTGAAATTGGTACAGTGAGTGTATCACCAACAACATGTTGAGTGCACGTTGAGCGAGCCATTGTAGGTTGATACTGAATATCATCAACACCAGGGCGACCTTCCTCGATCCATGCTTGCTTGATGAACGACGTAGCAGAAACGACTGGTTGGCTTTCATTTATGAGCAAATACTGGGAGCCTTCCTTAACATCAAATTGGCTCAAATCGCCATACACAGTACCGATTTCATTGACCGTTTCATCAACATCGTTCTGTGTTTCATTTGCTGCAGCATGCCCGGCGACAGAGGTCAACATGAGCAGGACGAGGAAGAGGGCTTTAGTGGAGCGTCGTTCAGACATATGAAATCCTCAATAAAATGTGATGCTGCACCACAAATCCTTGTATCTAAATGAGGTATTTAATACCCCGCGTTCTTAGCATCAACATAATCGAGTGGTGAAACATGCGCACAATGGCTATTTTGGCAACCCTTCTCCTCTCTTCGGTTGCGTTTCCGATAGTTTCTTCGGAAAACGTTTGCTCAACTGTTGATATCTTGGAATTTGATGGGAACCTTGCGAATGAAAGTGTAACCACACAAGTTAATTTCGGACCGAGAGTCCCTGGAAGTAATGCCTCGATGGAACTTAGGAATTGGTTCATGGAAACAAGGCCCGAATTTGATTGGCGACTGGACCCCCATGTCCGAGAGGGGTACAATCTTACCAACCTCGAAGGAAAACTCACCCCTTCAAATTCTACCAATGAAACACCTGTCATTGTGCTAGCAGCGCATTATGATTCTAGAGACAGAGCCGAGAGAGATCCCGACCCAAATATGACTGACCAGCCAATACCAGGTGCGAACGACGGAGCCAGTGGAGTCGCCGTACTATGGGAACTCGCTCGAATCCTACCAAGCATGAATCTTGAACATGAGATTTGGATTCTCCTAACCGATGCAGAGGATCAGGGTTCGATTGAAGATCCATCAATGTGGGCGCTTGGGGCAAAGGCCTGGGCTGAAAATCGAACAGAACAAGACATCGAGAGAATCGATGCATTCCTTTTGGTCGATATGATTGGTGATGCAGACTTGAAAATCTATCGCACCTACCCGCCATCTCCAAGCAATGAGGAAGGGAACCGTTTGTGGATGGCTGTCGAAAACCTATCTGGCCCACTAGGATTATTGGATGGCGTGGAAGATTGTAACGGCTCCATTGGCCATGATATCGTGAATTTCTCAGCAATGGATGGCGTTATTGATGATCACGTTCCCATGAATGATGTAGGAATTCCAGCCATTGATTTCATTGATATACGTTATGGAGAAAATGCTACCGCTTGGGAAGGCTACTGGCACACCCATGAGGATACTCCCGACAAGGTTTCTTCTGAATCATTGGCTCACATCGGCCGGTTGCTTGAACTTGGCTTGAAAGAAGGTTCATGGTTGAGACTTGATGTTGTAGAACCAACCACCGAAATACCAGAACCTACCGACGAATCTACCACATTTTCTCCGATTGTATCAGGCATTGTTCTAACAACTGTGGTCCTAATTTTTGTCGTATTCATTGGCTTGCATCAAAGCGTGCGTTTGAAACGATAGGTCTGCGTGCGCGGATACACACGGAACATACGTTTTTCGCGCATAACCGAGTTTGAGTGGATGAACAATGGACATAAATGAACGACGTGATGCTTTGCGTGCACGTGTTCGTCAACAATTAAATCCAGAACCAGAAGAGGAAGAAGAACTCGTGGTGCAAGCGTCCGAGATCATGTCTTCGACCAGAGAGGGCGAGGAACTTCTCTTGATCGAGGAGCAAAACGGTGTTCTCGCACTCGCATCTTCACTAATTTTTATCGGCAGCGTGCTAGGCATCATCACAGGATTACTCCTTCTACAAGGAAATCCAGCTGAATTGCTGGATAATTCTGCAGGGAGCGAAGGAGCC
>JASLVI010000063.1 GCA_030741455.1 Candidatus Poseidoniaceae archaeon
CAGCACCCGTGATGAGGCGCCCTGTCTTTTGCAAACCATTGGCAACAGCCTGTGTGTTGTCACCCGTAACTTCCCACTCTTCGTGGATTCTTGAGAGCATGAGAACCTCATAGTCCATCGATAATCCAAAGACGATGCAGAAGATGATTACTGGATTCGTTGTTTCGATTGGTTGGGCAGTGAAATTGAGTAAGCTCTCACCGTAACCCCACTGGAACACGAAGACAAGCATACCGAACGTAGCAGATATCGAGAGAATGTTCATGACAATCGCCTTGATTGGAATGATGACGCTCCGCACCTGAATAAAGATGAGAATGACCGTTGAAATGAAGATAAATGCCAACGCAATCGGGAGATTTTCTACAATTGCATCTTGAACATCAAGCGAGTACGCAGCAAAGCCAGCAACGAGGAGTTGTCCATCACCGCCTATGGAAAGGTCATCGAGGAATTGGTCTCGATCATCTCGAACGTCCGCGACAAAGCTGCGTCCGTCTTCACCTGTAATAGGCCCATTCAATGAGAAAATGATGTAGGTTACACCGTCGGAAAGGAATTGGTCTCGTAGGTATTCACGGGTTGCTATTTGCTCTTCAGAGAGGTATTCATCGGGTGTTTCCCAGTAAGCAACGACCGAGGATTCATTCATGCTTGCATCGGGCAAGGCATAACCAAAGGCAGTGATGACTCGATCATCGTCAATCTGGTCAGTCATCCATTTGTGCGTCGCTCGAAGATTTGTCTCGTCAAGAGGATCTTCTCCATCGAAATCGAGGACAACCATCGCAACGTTCACCGCACCCTCAGGCCACTTCTCATCCATGTGTTCAAATCCAACACGGGTTTCATCATCTGGAGGTAATGCGTCACGAGATGCAATCGAAAAGTCAGCGTAGAGGAATGGCAAGCCTGCTCCTAACAGAATGACCAATGTGGGTATGAGAACAGCCCACGGCTTGTCCATGACCGTTGTTGCAATCTTCGCCCAGATACCTGTTCCATCATCGTTTTCGGTACTGAATGAATACGGAATTTTCCCAAAGAAGACTCGATGGCCAAGGATGGCCATGAAAGCGGGTAAGACAATCACCGAGAAGATCATTGCAACCGAAACCGCAAGTGTTCCACCAATCCCGAGACTTGGCAATCCTGTATTCTCAAAGAACAACATCCCCATGAGACCAATCGCGACTGTAATTCCACTGAAAAAGACCGCTTTTCCTGCTGTTGCCACAGTCATGGCTGTTGACGTTCGAATGTCTCGACCTCGATTCAATTCTTCACGGAATCGGTTGACCAAGAATAAGGAGTAGTCAACAGAAACACCAATTCCAATCAGCGTAATGATGTTGAGAGCGTAGACCGTGACATCCATTGTATTTGACAACCAGATGGTTAATCCGACAGCAGAAAGAACCGTCAAAACGGCTACTGCAAACGGAAGCAATGCTGAGATGAGGGTCCCGAATACAATCCCTAAAATGATGACAGTTAAAGGACCAGAAATCAGTTCCGCTTTGATCAAATCGTCTTGAATACGGGTATCAAACGTTACATCGATAGCGATTTCACCTGTTCGCCACGAGTCAAAATCGTCATCCATTTCAATGGATTCTTTGTTGTCTGCGAACAACTTTTTTGCTTCCGTGCGATCTTCATTGATGGTTACTCGATTCTTGGCCCAGAAACCATCATCACCTTGGTAAACATATTCATCACGTTCGTCTCCGACAATGTCCCATGAATACTGAATGGTGACTTCATTCATGGTCGTAAATTCCGATAATGCATCTTTGACAGCAGATTGCCACACTTCTGAGGAATCATCCAACGACTCATGGTGAACAAGGAGAATAAAACTCTGGCCACCTTCATCTTCTGCAACAAAGGCGCTGTCTCGTAAGCGAGAAGCTTCTAAGGATTCGAGGTCCCCCTCACCCCACGATTCAGCCCAATCAGCGCCGAGACCGATCAGTGAACCCATTCCGATACATGCAATGAGTCCGACAGCTAGAACAATCTGGCGATGATCATACGTGATTTCACCGAGCTTGTAGAAAAGACGATCTTCAAGCAGTTTTGGATCTGTTACAGATTCCATGTGTTTGCCGATGAAAATCGGTATATCAACTCATGTATTCAATGCCCACTACTTTCCGCCAGTCGCTCGGCTGGTTGGACCAGGCAAAGGAAGTGATTCCGCACGATTCTCAACCTTTCGGACAACAAAGTGCTCTTCACCGTCTTCATCGGTTGGCTCGGTTGAAACCTCAACTTCCATTCCGAAATCACGCAGGGATGTTTGGTCCTGTGGCAAACCCATTTCGTCATTTCCTTGGAACAATTTTGCATCGATAGCGTGCGCATAGGCTACTTCATCAAGCGCTTCAACAGCAATGAACATCTGACGCGGAAGTCCACCGCTCAAAGGAACAACATGCACCATCTCGGCTGGAAGACGACCGTCGAAGTTTGAGTAGTAGGCCATCGATTCATCCTGCATGACGAAATCAATCTGATACCAACGGTCATCGTTGGCTTTCGGACGTAATCGAATGTGGACCAACAGGCCAACCTCTTCAGCATCATCAACAATTCCCGCCTGTTCAATCATCGATTCAAAGACGGGACCTAGGAACGCTTTTCCATCGTTTTTCAACTCCTTTGCATGACGACCATATGTGTAGAGGATACGGTTTTCAGCAAAGTCTTGGCGGCAAACAATAACAGTGGTGTCGGAATCTTCTCTCATGCATCTATACAGGGATGTCGAGGGTACTTAATCATACTCGGATTGTGAGGAAAAACTCACTTAATACAAGCGTTCTTGAATGAAATCTTCCAGCGTGATTTATGGAACAAGCAATTCTTGGAGGAGGTTGTTTTTGGTGCGTCGAAGGTGCTTTCAAGCGGATTACAGGTGTCCACTCCGCTCTACCTGGTTATGCAGGTGGTGAGCGACCCAATCCCACCTACGAAGAAGTGTGCAGTGGTACAACTGGTCATGCTGAAATCGTCATCATCGAATTTGATCCAAGCATCATCTCCTTTGAAACAATTCTCGAGGTCTTCTTTACCGTACACGACCCAACCCAACTTAATCGTCAAGGAAACGATATAGGAACACAGTATCGAAGTTGTATCATGCCTATCAGTGATGAGCAGGAAGAAAAGGCCAAAGCAGCGATTGAAGCATTCTCGGAGGCCTTCAGCAATCCAATTGTTACAACCATCGAAGAAGCCAAACACCTTACAGTTGCTGAAGCATATCATCACGATTACTATGCTCGAAATCCAACACAAGGCTACTGTGCGATGGTCGTTGCGCCAAAACTTGCCAAGGTCCGCAAAAAGTTAGCACATCTGTACCAATAAGCAACAGATGACGCCTACGCGAAGTTGAAAGAGTGAATTCTTGTCGACGATTCATGGTCAATGGAATCTTTCAACCACCTACACCACACAACGAGCCTGTCAAAGGCTATGTTCGCGGATCACCTGAACGAGCTGAGCTCGAGGCTGAACTTGCCCGACAAATGGCAGAAGTCATTGAGATTCCGTGCATCATTAACGGCAAGGAAGTTTGGACAAACGATGTCGTTGAACAAGTCATGCCACACAATCACGGTCATGTTCTTGCTCGCGTCCATCTTGCTGGTGAACAAGAAGTTCGTGATGCAATACAAGCATCACTTGACGCACACAAAGCGTGGTCAACCATGCCATGGGAAGCACGTGGAGCAATTTTCTTGAAAGCTGCAACCATGCTTGCTGGCAATCGACGCCAAGAGATCAACGCATCAACCATGCTCAACCAGTCCAAGACCTGCCATCAAGCAGAAATCGATTCAGCATGTGAATTGATTGATTTCTGGCGATTCAATGTTGACTATGCTCGTCAAATCTATGAAGATCTTCAACCACCTATTTCACCAGAAGGTGTTTGGAATCAAAGTGAAATCAGACCTTTGGAAGGTTTCGTCTTTTCCGTGACGCCATTCAATTTCACAAGCATTGCAGGAAATCTTCCATCATGTGCAGCCATCATGGGCAACACAGGTGTTTGGAAACCAAGTCGCAACTCATACGTCTCAAATTATCGAATCATGAAACTCATGATGGATGCTGGACTTCCAGCAGGTGTCATCAATTTCATTCCAGGCCGTGCATCGGTAGTTGGCGACATCTGTATGTCACATCCAGACCTTGCAGGAATCCACTTCACTGGGTCGACTGCAGTCTTCCGAAAGTTGTGGCGAGATGTTGCAAACAATTTGGAGAACCTTCGTAGTTACCCAAGAATCGTGGGCGAAACGGGTGGAAAGGATTTCATTGTCGCCCATCCCAACTGCGATGAAGAAGCCCTCATTGTAGCATTGTTACGTGGAGCATTTGAATTCCAAGGCCAGAAGTGTTCAGCAGCAAGTAGGGCTTACATCCCACAATCTGTCTGGAATCGAATTGAAGCAACGTATATCGAAGAAGTCGGAAAGATCACAATGGGTGATGTTGCTGATTTCAGTACCTTCATTGGCGCAGTGATCGACAAGAAATCCTTTGACAACATCACTGGCTATATCGATCGTGCGCATGCAGACGCAGGTTGTTCGATTGTAACAGGTGGAAGCTATGATGGTTCAACAGGATACTTTGTGGAACCGACAACAATCGTTTGTTCAGACCCAATGTACGAATCTATGCAAGAGGAAATCTTTGGGCCTGTGCTCTCCATCCACGTCTACGAGGATTCCAAATTCCAAGAGATCCTCAGCATCTGTGATTCAACGTCCGAATACGCACTAACTGGTTCAATCTTTGCAACCAACCGTGAAGATATCGAGTTTGCTAAGGATGCATTGCGATTCAGTGCTGGAAACTTCTACATCAACGACAAACCAACCGGTGCAGTCGTTGGTCAACAACCGTTTGGTGGAGCCCGTGGAAGCGGAACCAATGACAAAGCAGGAAGTCCACTCAATTTGCTACGCTGGGTCTCCCCTCGTTCCATCAAGGAGACATTTACTCCTCCACGAAGTTGGGGTTACGGTTTCCTTGAATGATGTGGCCAACGGCCTTTTGCTTCAAGTGCATTCTGAACCTTTGGCGTGAGCAACTCTCCATGACGATTCTTTGCAATGAGGGAAAGCAGATACCATCCAATAGAGAGTATAGGGGTAGCAACAAACAGGGTTAATGAAAACCATATCACAAGATGACCTTCTGTTGCATACCATGACCAAAGCCCAGTCCCTATCAGTGTTAAAATCAAAAACAGGCGAGACGCCTCGCTTGGCGTCGACATACCACGATGATCGATTCGCGGGGCAAAGAGGCGATTCACTCTACTCATCAACGTTAACGAGGATATCCCGCTCTTGAAAGACTGTTTTTCTCCGAGCGAACCCTTATTGGATACAAAGGCGAGGGGCAATCCCGCAATGATGAGTGCTCGAAGCCGACTGCTGTTTCCGTGAAGACTGATGGGCGAACTGAGCGGGGCTCCCTATTGTTCATGTAGGTCAAGTGATTCTGTTATTCCATGCAGGGGTCGTATTCATCATCGACGTCGCATCTGCACGCTGAGTCAAGATGGAGCAGTGTCTGGAGGATGCTCAGCATTGTTATTCTGCTTTGGATTCTTGCGCAGTTCGTTCTTCTAATTGCTATTGGTTTCGTCGAACTTGATGGTGCAATCATCATCGCAGGATCCTTGTGTTCCTTCCCACTGGTCGCATTATTGCTATACATAAGAAGGCCGAAGCTTGAACATCTTATCATCGCTGAGCCAACTACGCAAGGGCAATACATCCATTCGCTGCCCAACTCAAAGATTTTGCAAACGCCCGTGCCTACGACCGTTCGTCAATTCATTGTGCGTTCACGTCATCCTCTCCGTGTACCGAAATCAAAACAACTCTGGTTGCTCTTTTTGGGAGGTGTCCTCGTTTCATCAATCGCCTTTGCACCCCTCTTATTTGATTCAAGCAACCTCATGTTCATTCTCTTAGCACTCTTTGTAGCTATTCCTGCATGGTTGGTCGGATTTTCAACACCGGTGTTTGCATGGTGGAGTTTTTCTTCCTCACGATTCCATATGTCAACCACTCGCCAACAAGGTGAAGCAATGCTCATTGCAGGGATGCTTTCGACCTTCCCTGCACTCATTATCAATTCACTTATCACGCCCGGTGCAGTGTCGTTGTTGAGTGGAGGCCAAGCATCAGCAGCGCTTGTCGAGACAATTACTATCGTCATCTCTGCCCCGGTTGGGGAAGAATTGTGCAAAGCATTAGCGGTACTTTCTCTTGCAGGGATGATCGATTCGAAGAAACGCGGCTTTCAAGTTGGTTTTACAGTCGGGTTAGGTTTTGCTCTTCTTGAAAACTTGCAATACATTCTCTTGAGTCTATTTGCAGGCGAAGTCGTGGCCTTTTCGTATGGATTCACAACCGTTATTCGAGGAATTGGTTCAATACCTGGCCATGCCATGTGGACAGCCTGCAGTGGTTATGCGATTGGACATATGCTCGAGCAAAAAAGACAAGCAATCCAAATCCCGGATTTCAAGCAATGGAATCTTGTCAATCCACTCAATCCATCAGGAGGGTCTGCAATAGGACATGGCACCCATTACAACCAATCAACCTTGTTTACGAAGTCATCAAACCTCCAACTTCCTACATCTGTCCCAGTTATGCTCGGAATTGCTATGCTTGGACATGCATTTTGGAATGGAAGTTCCATCTTAATCTCATACATTTCGATTAATCTCGATCCGGTTTTGGGCCTCATCGTAGAGTTAGGATGGATTGTGATTCTTATCACCTTACTCTGGACCTTTGGAAGGTTTGTTCTTGCAGCTGCAATGGAACAAGAGCGCTAAGGGCCAAACCGCATTCTACAGAGGCATCCGCTACGCAAAGAACAAAACCAATCACTTTGGCTCCACGATGAGGGCTTGTCATGGATTTCACCACAGGAGGTTTCGTGGAGGGGAATATTCTCGTCACAACCGCCCTCATTTTTGGTCTTATCACTGCCTCACTGCGAGCCAATATTCTTGACAAACAGGGAATTATTGCTGCGGCAGTACTCGGGTTCTTTGTCGGGTGCCTTGGCCATTGGACGTGGCTGCTTCTGCTCCTCTGTTTCTTATTGAGTAGCCACATTGCAACAAAATGGAGATTCGAAGAGAAAACCGAACGTGGATTAAATGAATCATCCGATGGGCACCGAGGGTGGATCAATGTTGCTGCAAATGGAGGCATGCCAGCACTCGTAGCCCTGCTTGCATTCTTGCTGGAAGATTGGGAAAGTGGCCTGTGGATGTTTGCTGCCGCAGTTGCTGTTGCAACATCCGATACATGGGCAAGTGAAATTGGTTGTCTCGATGATAGAGTACGAATGATTACAACACTGAAATCTTGTGAGGCAGGCGTGAACGGTGGATTTTCTCCGAACGGACAACTTGCTGCAGCCTCAGGAGGTCTGCTTATTGGCGTAAGCGCGCTTGCTGCGAGTCTTGTGATGTTTTCTACAACAATCAATGATCAATTCATGCTCGCAGCAATCGTTGCAGGACTTGGTTTCCTCGGTTGCCAAATCGACAGTGTTCTCGGAGCAGTCCTTGAAAATCGAGGATTTCTAACCAAAGGATCGGTTAATGCATTATCCATTATCGCTGGTGTCGCCCTCATGTGGCTCTACATGGGAAGGCCGATGTAAATCGTCGTCGACTTCATGAACTGGTTCACACTCAGCGTGTCATGCGCCATCGCCACGTCATAGCCGTGTTGCTCATGGCGTTGTTTTTCTCTGGACTTGGCCTCTCGACCGTCAAAGGTATCGAGAATGTCAATTACGAAGCAGG
>JASLVI010000064.1 GCA_030741455.1 Candidatus Poseidoniaceae archaeon
AACCCGTATACCAACCAATCGGATTTGACGCTGAAAAGACACGATGGTATGCCCAAGAACTCGTCAATTTGGGCCATCCAGAGTGGGAAGGGCGAATGTCAGGAAGTCCGGAAGAGGCTGCAGGAGCTCAAATGATTCTCGATAATCTCACTGAAATGGGCTATTCGCCTCAATTGAATACATATCCCGTTCCGATGTTTGCCATCAACAGTGCGCCAATTGTTTCGATGTGCATCCCACCTGCTGATGGTATCTTTGGTGGTATAGTAAGTGGGGCAGCCTGTAACAGCGGTGTTGGTGCAATCACAGAGTTTGAACATAGGACAGAATTTGTCCTTCAAGGATATTCAGGCTCAGCAGACATTCAATTCGGTCAAGAGATGGAGTTGATTGATCTTAGCGACGGCACAGATGATGGTTTGTGGGGCGCTGCTTCTGGAAAGGTCGGCATTGTACGAGGCGGTAACAGCATCGATGGAAACACTGGAATCTATATCAAAGCCGCAGAATATGATTTAGCCGGAATATTCCGAATCAACAATCAATCCAATTGTGGCCAAATCGTATCGGATGATTGCATTCCTATTTTCAAATCGATTCGAGTCGATGATATGAAAGCCGCAAACAGTGGCTCCATTCCAGAAAACATCCCGTTCATCGCCGTTTCAAACAATACTGGAAATCAAATGCTTGATTTGGCATCTCAGGGAGCATACCTGCGTCTGTTTTCTGACGTCGATAATGCAGGTGATCTATCGGTGAGTGTTCCTTGTGGAACCTTGTATGGGAAGAGCGACGATTTGATCATCGTTGGCGCACATCATGATACAGTGTATCATGCACAAGGTGCAGTCGATGATACATCAGGAACTGCTACTGTGCTAGAAATGGCCCGCCAAATCGCTATGGTTGCCAATGAAAGCGGCGAGCCCGAATACACGATTCGATTTTGCACATGGGGTGGAGAAGAAGAGGGGCTGTGGGGTAGCAAAGCATACGTTGGAGCAAATGCTGACGAACTTGCTCGTAATCTCCGTCTTTACATCAATCTCGACATGAATCACGTGGATATTGACATCGCAAATAGAGGTAATTCTCTTCGTTTCTTCTCCAATTCAAAAGAAGACATCAATGCCATGAAGGACATTCTTGATGTCCTCGAGGATGAGCGTCCCGATCTTTTCCCGAAATATTCGGTCTCGACTGGCCTCTTATTGGGCGAGCAAGGTGAACCGGATGGCATGCCCTACAATTCCGACCACGGCCCGTTTGTGTATGATCTCCCCGATGGCGTGACTGGTAATGCATTGGTATGTTATGGCTCAGGTTCTTGGGAGTATCACACCTATGCAGATACGATGGAACGATTCAATGAGGAGTCATTGGGGGTTTCTGTCATTGCCTATGGAACATACATCCGGCACCTCGCATGGCCCGTCTTTGAATGAGCGTTGAGTTCAAGAAGGCGGTGAGAGTCGGCTGGTTATGGTAAAACCAAGCGCACACGCTTCACACATTTTGGTGGCTTCAAAATCCGAGGCAGTACAGATCTCTGAAAAGATTGGAAAACTCAAGGATTTTGAGAAATTCGCACGTAAGAAATCCACATGTCCTTCGTCGCAACGTGGTGGCGATCTCGGTTGGTTCCGAAAAGGAAACATGGTTCGAGAGTTTGAGGAAGCGGTCTGGAGTACACCGCTCAAAACTGTGTCAACACCGATCAAAACCCAGTTCGGATACCATCTCATCTGGGTTCATGAACGTGAAGAGGAGTGATTCCTTTGCCCATTTCGGTTGGACTTGATAACTATCTCGTTCATGGGACTCATGGCTATTTTGATTACGAGCATGAAAAGGCACAGCCGTTCAACATCTCGATTCGAGTTGATCTTTCAGGAAACATCGAAGACGATCATCTTGAGAGTACATTGGATTATGCACAATTACAATCTGCAATCGATGCCATCGTTCTCGATTCCCCACCAATTCGATTATTGGAATCGATGGCGTTGCACATATCTGAAATTATTCAACAATCAAACAATGTTGAAACAATCTTCATCAGAATTGAGAAGCCGGAAGCTCCTTTGCCTCATCCAGGTGGATTGCCATTCATTGAATACACTTGGAATCGTTGAATCTTAAGAAGAAAAATGGGAGCATTCAAAGGCTTTGGGTTTCAAGCCACCTCATGGATTCACCCAAGCGCGTGTTTGTTCCATCCGTTGTCGAAGCGGATGGGAATGCTATCGGCATGGGTTGTTTCAGTACCGAACAAATCGCTTGGGAGGTCATGAAGACCTTCCTTGGAAAAAGTGAGCAAATGAACCTCCAACAGGCGACCATCATCGCATGGGACGTGGATGTTGTTGGCGAGGAAGGGATGACCGTTCTTTCCACACTTGAAGGAAAAATCTGCCCAGTCTGCCAACGACGAACCTTTTGGGTAGACCTTGAACACCTCTCTGCTTTGTGTTACGGCTCCCAATGTTCTGCTTGGATTGAGCAGAGTACAGTTGATCCTGAAATCATTGATTGTGGTTGGCCTCCACTTCGCTTCTTGAAGCAGGTCAAAGAAATTGAAGAAGCGTACAATGAACTTCGAACGATTGGCGCAGATGTTCTTGCATCGATCGCTGAACAACCGGATACGGTTACGCAAGCGTTGTATGATTCCGTTCAACAACCGACTGAGTAATTACATCGCTTCAATCGGTTTGATACCTAAACCTTCCAACCCTGATCGAAGAAGTTCACGTGCCATTTCACTTATTGAGAAAGCAAATCCATCAACTTCACCATCCCTGACAACGGGGCAATCACGATAGAAACCGTTGTAGGCGTTCGCAAGTTCAAGCATGTGGAGAGCGAAGAGGTGTGCCTTTTGTTCACGAACAGAGCGCTCAAGAACATCGTTATGAGTACACATGAGACGCAGTAGTTCAATCAATCCTTCAGGCATAGTATCCACACTCGGTCGAGCCACAGGAGACGAAGGAAGATCACTTGCCCGCTTAGCAATTGAACAAGCACGAGTGTGTGCGTACATGATGAACGGTGCCGAGCCTGCTTCAAAGGCGAGGGCTTCTTCCCATCGGAATGTGAACCCTTTCTCTGGACTAACTTTGATGATGTTAAATCGAACCGCTGCAGTTCCCACGGCTTCAGCAATTGCAGATACAGTCTCATCGTCATATTCTGGTCGCAATTCCCGAACAACTGCTGATGCTTGAGCATGTGCTTCCTCAAGGAGGTCATCCATGAAGACAACATTGCCTTGACGTGTACTCATCTTGCCTTCAGGCAGTTTGATGAAGGAATAAAACAGGACTTCGGGTCGCTGTTGGTCAAGTTCTTCAAGAGTGAGGCCAACCTGCTTTGCTTGGAGTTTATGATCCTCACCTAGGACGTTAACAAGGCGACTGGATTCACCCCATTTCCAAATGTGATAGGCAACGTCTCGAGTTGCATAGAGACTTGATCCATCACCTCTTCTATAGAAGAATTCAGTCTTACCTTTTAGGCCACGTTGGCCGAGATCGAGGAAACCGGCGCCATTGTCTGCTGTGTCAGCAATCTCCAATGCATCCAATGTTTGCATCAATTTTGCAACGGTTCCATCCACAACAAATCTTGACTCTTTGGTAAAGGTATCATAGGAGATCCCAAGACGTGAAAGTGTTGCAAGCATACCCTCCAATACAGGAGTGTATGCAGACTCAAAGGATTCCAATACAGCAATGTCGCCATGTTCACTGGCATGGACGAGAGACCCAATGTCTCGCTCAATTTGCGCTTTCCGATCCACATCTGCATCCTTTCGCAATACTTGAGCTGCTTGATACCATCGAACACGCTGGTGATCTGCTTTTGTTGTCCAGCGTTCAGAAGGCGGTTCTCGCTCAGAAAGGAGTTCATTCACATCACTCTCACTTAGATTCTCGAGGGCCCAAGCAAGTACACCTACCTGTTTCCCCATATCATCAACGTAGTATTCTGCACGGACATCATTACCATGGAGGCGATTAAGGCGAACCAACGTATCGCCTAAGATGGCGTTACGTGCGCGACCAACGTGGAAAGGCCCGTTTGGATTTGCTGAGGTGTGTTCGATCAGAACTTGCTCACCAGTCCTTCCCGTATTTTCAAGCGCATTTCCAACATGAATGCTTCCTGAAAGGACCGTATCTGCTAGCCATTCTGGATGGGCAGTGAAATTGAGATACCCGTTCATCGAAGTGACGTGCAGTAGGGCATCGATGTCTGGAAATGATGCTGCAAGTTCATCTGCAATCGCTTGAGGAGCCATCTTCAACGTCGAAGCAAACGGAAAACATGGCAAGGTCAAATCACCTTGACTCGCTTCTCGACTCGGTTGCAACATCGATGCCCAGGTGGATTTTTCAAGACCTTTCTTGGAGAGAAGATCCTCAAGATACGAAGAAATGACGGCTTCAAGTACTCTCAATTCAACACCTCACATCATTGGGTAACGAAGGATTGCAGCAAGGCCGCCAAACCCGTGTGCAAGTTGTGCGCCTTCTTCAGTGTCGATTGAAATAAATGCAATTTCACTGTTCGATTTCGCAGCCATCTCACTCAGAACATCAATCAAAGAAGTGTTTGACAGCTCCTTATGTGAGTCATTACTTACTCCGCACGAAGGGCACTCTGGAAGTTCTTCCGTTCGAGCAACCGATGCAGTCCACGCATGGCCGCATCCACCGCATTCAATTTCAACTGAGTTCTTTCGCATATTCTCAGAGATGAGGAGCGTATCGACTGCACCTTGATCAAGCGCCTGACGGAGCATCATCTCACCATAGGTTGCTCGTGGCTGAGGTTTGATCAATTCTGCAAGGAATCGATTCATGATTTGGCGTTCTGCATCCAATTCAATTTCACCCATCAATGCACCAGCATTATCCACCAGTTCTCGAACTCCAGATTCGTTGGAATAGCCAACATCAAAATGTGTTTTTGCAATCTTTTTGGCGATTTCATGATGAAAATATTCGTTACGTACGACGTAATCTTTTGTCGCACCTGGGCCGCCGATGATAATGGCCTGAATATTCTCAAGGTTTGGCAACCAATATGAACAAGCATGTTCTGTAGCCCTCTTGAAGAAATTATGAGCTGCTTCCTCAATCAGGCGTTCAAAACGTTGTGCGGACTGACCACCCTGGCGGTGCTTGCCCATAATGTTGGAAACAAGGTGCTCTTGAACGTGGATGCGCTTACCTGAAGCGATACCATATGCTGCTTCAGAGCGATCGATAACGAACAAGCCGTAGGATCGCTTATCCACAAGCATGTCTTCAAGTTGTGTCAATTCAAATTTAGAATCACATCGATAGCGAAAAGAAAGCAACTCCTGAGGTGGATCGTCGATGACAACGGTTGTTTGACGAGTCTTGTTGTTTCCAACAATGATGGCTCCTGTAAACAGAGCAATCCCTCGCTCACCTGGTGTTTTGAAACGAGAAAGGGAGGAGATTGCTGATTCAATCGCGCCTTGTACATTTTTGCGAGTCGACTTGGATTTGATGTTCGCAGCCTGCCCATGCTCATTTTGCAGCAACGAACGAGCATCACTAATTTGTCGATCTGGGGGGATAATGACAGTGACCAGTTCAGTACCAAATCCCTTCATTTCCCGCAGGTCTTCAAGGGCAAGTTTGAGTCGAAGCCGACGTGTTGCGAGTTCACCATCATCTGACACGTTTCGACCCCCTATCTGTTGGGGTCGAATCAAGGGTTTTCAACTCTCGCCTTGATTTCTTAGGACAAGCCATAAGAAACGCCTTGTCGAGGCGTTTCTATGGTCGCACCAGCCATCATCGCACTGGGAGGTTCTCTACTCTACGGCGACCATGATGTCAAAACATGGCTCGGTCAACTTCGACAAACCATTGTTCACCTCGAAGGCAATGGACGAAAGATCGGTTTGGTGGTTGGCGGTGGGAAACCTGCACGAGAAGGGATTCAATTGGCTGAACACCTCGTTACAGACCGATATCAACTCGATGAAATTGGTATTGCTGCAACACGATTGAACGCAACAATCCTACAAACCATGTTAGCAGAAATCGGCTGCAACGTAGCGGATGTTGTTCCAACAAGTACTGATGTGGCTGCCGCACTTTTCGAACGATTCGATGTTGTTGTCATGGGCGGGACCAAACCCGGCCATACCACGGATGCGGTAAGTGTAGCCTTCGCTCGAGATTCGGGTGCAGCGAATGTCATCATTGCAACCAATGTATCGCATGTCTACACTGCTGATCCTCGCACCAATGATGATGCGGAACCGATTGAAATGCTCACGCTTTCAGAACTTCAAGAAATTACAGGAAAGGAAGCTCTTGCTCCTGGCCAAAGCGCCGCAGTTGATCCGATTGCCGTTCATTGGGCGATCGAATGTGGGTTGAGAATTGGTGTTCTTGATGGTCGAGATATCCGTCGAATTGAAGATGCATTGGAAGGACGCTCATTCGAAGGGACCTTGGTTCAACCGGAGTGATTCGATGGTCGATGCATCAGCCGTGAAGCAGAAAGTCAAGAACATGCCAAAGCGTTCCAAAGCGCAAGCACATATTCCCTCGCACAAACACTGCCGTGTTTGTGGAATTGATATTTCACCAAAAGCCGAAGAACGTGTCTGTAAAGATGCGGATTGCATCAAGAAATACGAAAAAGATGAGAAGAACAAGGAACGTTTGCGCCTTTGGATGTTGGTTTTCTTTGGCATCTTTGCCTTTTTGACCATGCTTCCAGTGCTTGCTCAGTTGATGTAAGCCTAACCTTTTCGATGCCACCCTTCTGGCAGAGTTAGTGGATCGACAACCTCAGCATCTTTGACCTTACGAACCACTTCAAGACGTAATGCATCAAGGCCGACATTCTCCAAAGCACTCATTGTAGGGCGACCCTCATCATCGTAGAGCAGGGGTAACTTCGGTTGGCCTTGTGAACCATTATCTCGCCAGCGTTGTTCAGATTCTTGTACCGAATCCCAATCCGATGGCAATGGTTTGAGTGCATCCGCTTTGGAGCTAACAACCAACAATTCTGTTCCTGGAAGAAGACGTTCAACATCTTCGAGAAGGTTCATTTGTTCTTCCCATGGCATCCCACAACTTTCGGTTTTATCAATCAAAAACAGAACCAAACTTCCAATATGTTCCAGAGCAGCAATCGCTTGTAATTCAATCGAATTTCGCTCATGCATTGGACGATCGAGAAGGCCGGGCGTATCGACCATTTGGTGTTGCAAACGGCGATGGGTAAAGTGGCCAATGTGGATTTGTTTCGTTGTGAACGGGTAATGGTTCACTTCCATGTTTCCTGAGGACAATGCACTGATAAAGGCAGATTTGCCCACATTTGGAGCACCACAAACAACGATCACTGGCAGGCTACTATCGATTTGTGGAAGCGCTTTGAGAATCTCTCTGGATTCATTCAGCCACTTTAACGACGGGCCTACACGTCCCATGATGGAGCCGATTCGACCATAGGCTTCTCGTCGGGCCTCATGCATCAACTCAATTCGTGCCGTTCGAATGATTTTTCGATTGTTTTGCGTTGCAATCCTTTGTACTTGTGAAGCACCCCATTGAAGCATAGAGAGATGATGACGATAATCATCAGTTCCAACACAGGCCTCGATCATTGCCACATCAAACTGTGGTGATTGGTCCAATGAAGGCCATGTTTGAACCGTCTCGGTTAACATCGTG
>JASLVI010000065.1 GCA_030741455.1 Candidatus Poseidoniaceae archaeon
GTTTCTCTAGCCATTGAAGAAGGGAGGATTCTGAAAAGCGGGTTCCTTCTTCGCTTCCACCCATGTATTGGCGATGCTCGTTCTCAGATTCATGCTGGTCGAATCGGTGCGATTCAATCCATTCGATACTGCAAGAAATCTCGCCGCTCGGGAAACGATGGCCTCCACGCACTCAATTCATTAGCCATCCATGGCATCGATTTAGCTGAGTTTTTGCTCAAGGGTCAAACGCCTCTCCGAATCTCTGAAGCTCTCGGCGATCGAATAAATTCTGAACTCACATTGGAATTTCCAAATCAGGTAGAGATTCATCTCGATGTTGGATGGGAGGCAAAAGAGGACATCGCTCACTTGGAGATTCTCGGGGCAAATGGCCGAATCTCAATTCAATTAGCAGATCATTCGACATACGACATCGATGGAGATGATTCAGAAACATGCTATGTTCATTCGATGCATACGCCTCTCGAGGGTGTTCTTCTTGACTTCATTCAAGGTGATGTGAGCGCCTTTGCTGCATCGACTGGTTCAATTCTTCGAACCATAAAGTGTGTTGAACATGCACGTTCTAAATTGATGTCTTCAGGACGATTCAGCACGCGAGAATTGAAGAGATGATGTCGATTGGGTGAACCATGAGCCCCGAACGTGTTATGCTTTGGCTACTCGCTGGTGTTACAATCGCATCGTTTGCTACGTGGTTTATCCAAGACTCTGTCTTCGATGCTGCAGTCACATTTTCAATTCTCTCATGCATCGTTGCACTTCTCTGGGGCGCAACAAGATATGAGAGTACGATGCAATTGAGTGGAATGCGAAACGGAGGAATCCTCAACATCCTTTCCTTTGCTGCTGTTACAGCAGGGCTTACCTATTGGTGCATCTATTTCTATGATTTCCCTTTGGTTGGGTCCATCATTGGAAGCATTGGAACCAATGCCTACATTTGGTGGAACTTTGCCATGCTTGAACCGGGTAAGCCGTCTGTATAAGTGTGCGAAGGGTCAAATGCCTCCGCTATGTGATTGAGCCGATGGCAAAGCACGGAGAACATCCAGAACTTCCTATCGAACTGGAACAATTGTTGGGGGACGATGTTCATACCATCTTTCTGAAAGCTGATTGCCCTCCTCGTGTTAAGCGAGGAACGATTGGTCAACTGAAATTGATTGAACTTGAAGACGGCGATGGTGAATGGGACAATCTTCGCTTGGAATCCTTGCAAGAAACATTGCAAACCGTTGTGGAAGAGAATCAACATCGAAGTGACTGTTTTCTCGAAATTGATCGTAAGGGATGTCAAGTACTCCAACTCGGAGATTTGAGAATTACCTGTGCAAGCCCACCATTCTCGGATGCTCGGGAAATTACAGTTGTGCGACCTGTTGCGAAATTATCGCTTTCCGATTACGACCTTGATCCAAAGATCGTGGAACGCTTGTCGAACCATCATCGTGGAGTGTTCATTTGTGGCAGACCTGGTTCAGGGAAAACGACCCTTGCGCAAGCCATTGCAGAATATCTGGACGATGATATTGGAGCAATGGTCAAAACGATGGAAGCTCCGAGAGATCTACAACTTGCAGATCGAATTACACAATACGCGCCACTCGAGGGTGATCTTGAGAAAACGGCAGAAATTATCTTCCTCGTCCGACCTGACTTCGTTATCTTCGATGAAGTTCGACGCGCTCGCGATTTCGAGATTTTTGCTGATGTTCGTCTTGCAGGCGTTGGCTTGCTAGGTGTTACACACGCAAATTCTGCCCTTGAAGCCATCCAACGACTCATTGGTAAAGTCGAGTTAGGTCTTGTATCACAGGTTCTCGACACGGTCTTACATGTTGAAGCTGGAAAGATTCAACAGGTTCTCGAATTGCGGATGACCGTCAAACCGCCCTCGGGCATGCAAGAAGAACTAGCACGTCCGGTCATTGAGGTCGTCGAATTTCCAAGTGGAAAAGTGACCCACGAAATGTTTGCGTTTGGTTCTGAGCTTGCAGTTGTGCCGGTGACTGAATCAAAGCAGCGAAAACCACTTCAGCAATTAGCACAGAAACAACTGATTCATACCATCCGCCAATGGGCTGGCGTTCATGTTCGTGTTCAATTTACCAGCGATACTTCGGCGACTGTTTATGCACCTCCAAACATGATTTCAACGCTAGTTGGGAGAGGTGGCGATAATGTGCGGGCCCTTCAGGATCAACTTGGAGGGTTGCGCTTGACGATCGAATCCATCGATGATATGCCAGATTCAGATGATGTCTCAGAACACTCAATTTGGAGCGATGATCAGGACCGGAGAGCATACCAAAGCCGTGCCTATGAACAACATGGCCGATCAAAAAAGACCCGAAAAGGTCGTCGTCGCTGAGAAGGAGACTTCTTGAGGAGCGGTTGCTCGCGAGTTTCATGGCGCAACAAGACGATGGTTCGGGGCGTGCGCCTGTCGTCATCGTCCGACCGACAACATCGGTCACGAGTGGTGTCGCAGTTACACAAAAACTGGTAGGTGCTGCAGTTGCTTTTGGCGATATTCTTCGACGCACATTTGGGCCAAATGGCCTTGACAAAATGATGTACAAGACCAACGGTGAAAATGCCATCACCAATGATGGTGCAAAAATCGTTGCTGATTTACTCGTCAAACACCCTGCTGCTAAAGCGTTCGTTCAATTGGCTGAATCACAAGAAAACGCTTGTGGAGATGGTGTGACTGGATGTCTCCTCTTTGCAAGTGAATTGATGAAAGAGGCTGGACGGTTGCTTGAACGTGGCGTGCATCCTCTGGCCTTGGTCGAAGCCTATCAAGAATCCATGTTGCATACACTCGAAGTTCTCGAGTCACGATTGATGAACGAAATTGATGTTGATGTTCTACGCGCTGTTGCCAAGACAGCGATGGTTGGGAAATCTGCTGAAGCAGGGGGGGATAAACTCGCAAAACTGCTTGTTGATGCCATGATGACAGTACAGGAAAGTGGCCGGCCCGTTCGAGCTGAGCATGTTCGAATGGCAAAGCGTGGCCATGATTCGCTTCAAGATACGGTATTGATTCAAGGCGTCATTGTCGATAAGAAATTTGATTCTGAACGAACACCAAGGATTTCACAGCCTTCTAAGGTCCTTGCGTTAACCTGTCCGTTGACCATTCAGAAATCAAAGAGGGATGCTGAAATTGAAATTGAACGCCCAGATCAAATGGTTGCGTTTTTGGATGCTGAAGAAAAACTCATACAGGAAAAAATAGACATTTTAGCGAGTTCGGGTGCAAAGGTGATCTTCACTTCAAAAGAAGTCGATGATCGTATCCAACATGCTTGTTTTGACAACTCAATTCTTCTCGTTGGAATGATGGAAGAAGACGGTATTGAAGACATTGCAGCTGCGACAGGTGCTATGTTGATCAACCATCTTGATGACGTAGAGTCTGCAAGTCTTGGCTCGCTCCAGTCTGCACTTGTCGATATTTCTGAGCGTGAAGATGGTCGCCGTACACGACTTATCGTCGATGTTGGCCCTACGTCAGGACTCGTTACCATCGATGTTGGCGGGGGCCAGGGCGCTGCTGTTGAAGAATATGTGCGAGCCATGTACGATGCTCTTCGTTCAATCGAGTCTGTTCTCGAAGATCCTGCTACACTTCTGGGCGGTGGATCGTTTCATATTGCTGCAGCCCTCAATTTACGAGAGATTGCAGAATCTATTTCTGGCCGCCAGCGTTTGGCAATTGAAGGGTTTGCACGAGCACTTGAAACGGTTCCAAGCACACTGGCCATGAATGCAGGAGAAGATCAAATCGACACCTTGTTGCAATTGCGTGCTGCACATCGAAATCAATCCGGGCGCTTTGGCGTCTGTAGTGATGGGCAAATCGGCGAGATTGAGGGTGTTTTGCTTTCTGCACATGCTATCTCACACGCCTTACAGGCTGCAGTTGAGACCGCTTGTGGCCTTCTACGTGTTGATCAGGTCATCTCATCCCGTGGCGATTGAGCAAATGCGCGCATCACATGCTTGATAACAAAGACATACTAGAGGTCCTTAACGGGTGCAATCATGGACTCGGGAAAACCTCGCGCACTTCTCAGCGTATGGGATAAAACTGGTATCGTCGAATTCGCAACATCGCTTGTCAATCTTGGTTTTGAGTTGATCTCAACAGGCGGTACCGCTCGCAAACTCAAGGAGGCTGGACTTGAAGTCATGAGTGTGTCAGATGTGACACAACATCCCGAGATATTTGATGGCCGAGTCAAAACACTCCATCCTGCAATTCATGGCCCTCTGCTTGCAAGAATGCAAAAAGAAGAAGATCGTCAAGGAATGAAAGATCTCCAATACACGCCGATTTCGTTGGTTGCTTGCAACCTCTATCCATTCGTTGCAGCGGCGTCAGCAGACCCTCCACTCGACAAAGATGCACTCTTGGAAATGATCGATATTGGCGGTCCGACGATGGTGCGAGCATCAGCAAAGAATCATGCAAATGTCATTATTTGCTGCAACCCAATGGATTATGATTCAATCATTGCAGATCTTCAGAAATCGGAAGGTAATCCATCGGGCCTCCCAATTTCACGTAGACAGGAATTGGCACTAACAGCCTATCAACACACAGCATCCTATGATGTGGCCATCGCAAACACCCTGCATGCCCGATGGAACGGTATTCCCGAAGCCTTTGATTCCATTGAAGAACAATCGAGTCGATTCCACAACACGCTTCTTGCTTCATCTATCAAAATGGAAACGTTGCGATATGGAGAAAATGGACATCAGAGCGCCGCTCTATTCGTTGATGATGATGCGTATGGAGGCCGCTCAACATTGGTCACTGCCCATGTTGAAGGTGGTAAAGCAATGTCCTACAACAATTACTCTGATGCAGATGCTACGTTGCGGTTGTGTCGTTCTCTTTCCACGGATGAATGGCCAGAAACACCTCATGCCTGTGTTATTGTGAAACACAACAATCCGTGTGGAGTTGCTCTTGCTGCAAACCAGGTTGATGCTTACAGAAATGCACTTGCGAGCGATCCTGAGTCAGCTTTTGGCTCCATCATCTGTTTCAACGAAATTGTAACGCTCGATACAGCCCAAGCAATGGCTGAATTGTTCATCGAGGTACTTATTGCTCCAGGCTATACAAAGGAGGCAAAGGACTTCATTATGCAAAAAGGCAACAGGAGATTGCTCACCATCGAATCTCCAAACGACCGTCTTGCCCCTCTTGAACGGAAGCGTATTCTGAAACAAATCGAAGGCGGGTGGATTGTGCAAACTGAAGAGCCCCCAATCATCGATTGGGCATCTGCAAAAACAGTCACTGAACGAGCGGTCACAAAAGAAGAAATCGATTCAATGAAGTTCGCAGTTCGAGTCTGTGAACAAGTCAAATCGAATGCGATCGTCATGGTGCAGGGACTTGCAACGGTTGGAATAGGACCTGGTCAAACCAGTCGGGTTGAAGCTGTACGTATTGCGGCTCGACGTGCTGGTGAACGAGCAAAGGGATCGGTCTTGGCAAGCGATGCGTTCTTCCCGTTTGCTGATGGTCTTGAGCAAGCAGCAGAAGCTGGTGCATCGGCTATTGTTCAACCTGGAGGTTCCATTCGAGATCAGGAAGTCATCGATGCTGCAAATCGACTCGGAATCGCCATGCTCTTTACCGGACACAGGTTATTCCGCCATTGACCATTGATAGAAGAAATGGGTCTCCTTCATGTAGTATTGGCGTCTCGAAGAACCATGAGCGACCACGTGATTGCTGTACTCCCCGGCGACGGTACGGGAAAGGAAGTTGCAGTCGAAGCGCAACGTATCTTGGACACGATTCAGGAACATACAAATCACGGGTTTGAACAAACCGTCATTCCATGTGGAGGTCAACATTATCTTGCAACTGGAGAAGAATGGGCTGAAGGTTCATTTGAATTCTGCAGGGACGATGCTGATGCAATTTTCATGGGTGCAATTGGATATCCTGGCGCTCGTCTACCCAATGGGGATTTGGCTGGTGGTTCAGTCATTCTCGGTATGCGTAGTGGCTTAGATCTCTACGCCAATGTTCGCCCAATTCGACTCTATGAAGGCGTTCCCCACAAAGTGCATGGGCGTTTCACAAACATCTGGGATCCAGATATGGTCGACATGGTTATTCTCAGAGAAAATACCGAGGGGTTGTATCATTCATTGCTTCATCGAAGTGCCCAGCGAGCGAAGGGGCTGGAAGGATATGAACCTCCTGAAATCGTATTTCCTGGACTCAAAGGCGAAGTGGCTTACGATCCAAGACCGATCTCTTCTCACGGTTCAGAGCGATTGATCAAAATGGGTTTTGATATCTGCGGCACACGTAGTGGCGCCCCTGTTGATGGGAAATCACGTGTATCATGCATCGATAAGAGCAACGTTACAAGAGGATGTCAACTGTTCCGCAAAACCTTCGATGATGTTGCTGCTGCTTATCCACATGTTGAGAAAGACTATGGCTACATCGATGCGTTTACACAATGGTTGACTCGAACGCCTGAATTCTACGACGTTGTCGTCACATCGAACATGTTTGGCGACATTGCTACAGATCTTGCTTCGGTTCTTCAGGGTGGAATGGGTATGGCGGCCTCTGGAAACATTGGTGATCATCATGCCTTCTTTGAGCCAGTCCATGGGTCTGCACCAAAGCATGCTGGCCAAAACAAAGTCAACCCAATCGCGAGTATCAATTCCGTTCAAATGATGTTGGACTGGCTCGCTCGTCGTTCAAACGATGATGACTTGTTGAATGTCGCAAACATTCTCGATCAAAGTGTTGCAGAGCATCTCAAGGATGGGAAATCTCTCACCTATGATTTAGGAGGCACTGCTTCCTGCAGCGATGTAGGTACATCGATTGCTAATCGACTTGCTGGCCACCTCCAAGAGCTCTAATTCGGCTGGGGCTGAAGTTGCACTGTTGGAACCTTCCATCCTACAAACCAAATTCCGATTACTGCCACGATCGCTATTGTTGTCTGGCCAAAACCAGGATCGCCAAGTTTTGTAACGACATAAATCGAACAAGCTGAAACGAATGAAATGATTCCAATGATGACAATCTTTGAATGGAGAGGTAGGGCTCTTCCTGCTTTGTAATATTCAAGAAGTGCATTTCCAAAAAGGCGGTTGGTCAGGAGCCATTGAAACATCTTCCTTGAGGACCGCCCGAAACAGAACCCTGCGGCAACCAACCAAGATGTTGTTGGCCAGCCTGGTATAACCGTCCCAATCGCCGCAAAAACAACAAAAATAATCCCGAGTGTTGTCCACAACCATCGTATAACTGGATTCTTTGATGGTTTGTGAAGATCGAGAATTGCTTGGATTGCGTCATCATCTGAAAGATGTTCAATGTTGGAAATTGGGGCTGTGCTTTGGCTGGAATGTTCCTCCACAACCTCACTTCCTATGTTGGGCCTACGGATTGTTACACATAAGGAATAGGGGGTCTAAATCAATCGAAAGGACTGAAATCAAGTTGTCTCTGGCACAGACATGGATGGGAAGAATTTGGTGGGGCGCAAAGGTACGCCCTCGAATCCTGTCCGTATTGCTGTATTTTTCTCAGGTTCTGGGACAGGAATGAACGCCCTTCTCCGTCATCAAAAGGAAAATGACTGCATCCACAAATCCGTCGTTTGTGTCACGGATAGGGAAGGAGT
>JASLVI010000066.1 GCA_030741455.1 Candidatus Poseidoniaceae archaeon
GTACGTAAAATGCTCCTTGCAGGCATGATTACTGATACTGGACGATTTCGTCATGCCAATGCAAGTTCGTTTTCAATCACAACGAAACTCCTCGAAGATTCAACGATCGATTATGCCGAATTCTGTGAACAAATCGAGCGTGAGGAAACCTCACCATCAGAACGTGGAAGCCTATTACGCGGACTTGCTCGTTCAAAACATCATGATGCAGGCGATTGGAGCCTCGTAACCACCTATGCAGGAACGCTTGAAGGACGACTTGCATCCATGCTTCTAGGAACGGGTTGTGACGTATCGCTCGTTTCCCGACATCGAGAAGGAGAAACACGCTTGACTGCACGGGCTACACGTAAAGCAACGTTAAGTGGCGTCCATCTCGGCAACATTATGCAATCGATTGCAGAACAACATGGAGGCGATGGGGGCGGTCATGATGGAGCTGCAGGATGGACAGGGAAGGTTGATCGTATTCGAGCCGAATCTGCATTCATTGCTCAACTTACATTGCAAAAAGAGGTGAAACGATGAGGCCAAAGGCACCTGGATTGTTTATTTCAAGATGGAGAGAAGAAGGACCTGTATCGCTTGAGGTTGCAGAACAATGGCGCAACGATTTCGGCTGGAACGATTGGATGGCGATTATTGAAGCTGCCCTATACCTCGATGCTGCTGAACTGATCGAACTACTTACTCCTGAACTTACACCAGCACAGAAGGCAACGTTTGATTTGGTCCGTCGACGAATGCTCGGTGATACACGGCTCGAGGATGCCATCGATCACGCTTTGGAAATTTGCCGCACTCCTGAAACGCGAGACCTTGCACTGGAGGGACGTTTGCGAATGGAGCGAGGCTTACAGCGATTTGAAAAAGGCGATGGTGTGGGTGCTGAAGAGGATTTGACATGGGCAGAAACCCGTTTGAAATCTGTTGCCAAGGCCAGTCGAGATCATGACTTATCTCTGTTAAACAAAGCTGCCTATCACATGGCATCAGGAGAAGATTTGATGGCGTTGCAAGTTTATGGTGACATTTCTCGTCAAGAAAATCATGCACATGAAACCATTGCAATCTCTCGCATAGGAGCATCACGTATTCATGCTCGTTATGGCCGTATGTTTGATGCTGCGAGGAATGCATGGAACGGCCATGCACATGCAATTCTTGCAAACCAGGTCACGATGGCGATTGAAGCAGGAAGTCTTTTTCTTGACTTGTCCATTGATGAACAAGATGAGAATGCCATTCGATTCCAGCAACAGGTGGATGATTCAAAGCCACGAAATGTAGGAGACGAAGCACCTGAATTGAAAATTCATCCCGAAGATGTTGAAGGCGTATTCAACTGGTGCAGCGAGCATCTCAATAAGCAACTAGGTGGACATGATCGTCCAGATTTGAGAGCGATGATCATGATGGCACACCGTCTTGACCGACTCAATGAATACGATTGGCTCATTTCACATCCGACTCAAGTTGAGGATTCAATGCTGGTAGCAGTAGTCCTAGGTTGTTCGCTCGATGATGCGCAACATCTTGCATGGACGGAACGTATGCAATCACTCATGCCTTGATTCTATAGAATCAACCCACGCGCTTAAATCAACAACTTCTTGCACATCCCAATGCGTAAATTCGGGCAATGTTGTGAACCACTGAACAGTTGAAACATGTTGATCACTAACAGTCCATGATACTTTTTTGAAGGGTAATTCTTCATCATTCACGACAACAAATCCCACCCATCCGTTTGGATAGTACGTCTTATTCCAAGCGATCAATGTACCAATGCCTCCAACTTCTTCCTCCATTTCACGATACAACGCTTGTTCAGGTGTCTCATCCTTCTCAATGTGGCCACCAGGGAATTCCCAGCCACGCTCAGGGTGTTTGACCATTAGGATTGATCCGGAATTTGTAACGGATGATGCTGCACTTTTCTTAACAGCATAAGCCAAAACGAAGCGTGGTTTCATGCAAACACCTACATCAATGTTCGACACTTTTCGAGATAGGATTCGGCCCATTCTTCTCCAGACGCCACAAGACGGCGAGCCAAGAAGAACGCTTCAGATATGTTGTTCGATTCAATAAGAGAGATGAGTTTTGTCTCATCGGAATGGGTTGTTTCCTTTTCTTCATTCTCCGATTCGATGAATGCAGGCTCTTCGACATCCTGACGAACACGCTGATTGAGTTGCTCCATCTGTTTCAAGAATGCTGTACGATGTTCGAGTTTTGGCCCACTCCATGGTGTTTTCTCCGCACCATCCATTCGTTCAGTTAATCGGTTGAGGAAATCATCACGAAGCGGAAGATGAGGCATGAGCGTTTGGACATGATCGTAACACGACCATGCTGAATCGATTTCTTCTCGTCGTTCATGCAATCGTCCAAGTTGCATCCAAAGTTCATGATTTGCTGGACGATGTGCAAGAAGATGACGGCTTAATTCAATAAAAAGATCTTCGAAACCTTGTATACGCAAGTGTTCAATCCTTCTCCCGTATACGATGTTCGCCCTTTGGTCACGAAAATCAAGATCTCGGCAGCGATCGGCAAATTCCGCTATTTCAATCAAAACATCATCACTTTGATCATCCCCTCCACCTCTTTCAACCAGAGATTGCCACCAATTTTCAGGTGTAAGTGGGTCTCGTTCAAAGGCAGCTTCCAATAATTCTAATCCAAATTCAATATAATTTAAATTCTTCAATTTTTCAAATTGTTCAGTATCGCGACCAAGGACCGTGAATACATCCTCAAGGACGATACCTAAGCCTTCATTGTCTTTGATCAAGACCTTGATGTCAGCCAAACATCGCCAATTGCGTTCGTCAGTAAAGTCATGCAACAATGCTTGTCGTGCATTCTGTTCCGCCCATTGCATGTTGGATTCTTTTCGCTCTGGATCTACCTTTGCTAATCGGACGAATTTCTGGGCTTGCGTTCGATAACGGTTACCAAGGTTCCTACGAGGATGTTGCAAATCATCGTGGGCAGATTGTCGCATGACCATCCCTACTGGACGCTCATGTACCCTTCTGGGTTATCTGAATGATGGATGGTTGCATCGAAACCAACCTTTGAAGTCAAACCATCTTCGTAGCGCGAAGGATCAAGACTGGACCCCTTCTGTTTTGAGAACACATGTGTATCTCGATCGGGTTGCCAGCGTGTAACCATCGCCCATTCGACTCGAACAGGATTCGTAATCTCAATATCTTCGTCAACGATTGTAACCATCTTCATCGAGCGATGCCCTGCTAAGGCTGCCTCAATTGCCTTGCGGCCATCCTCTTCGGAAGTCTTTCGAATTTTGACAACTGCTGCTAACCAACCACAGCCTCCTTCAGTCATATGAACATCAATGCAGTCAACAACTTGAGCGACGGCTTCCTTGATGGTTGGTGAACGAGGCAGGCCCATGAGTGTCTTATGCTCCGCTTCACCTGGAATAAGTGCATGGAAGATTGGGTCGTTACGGTGCAGAACTCCGTCAACTTCAATCACAGGTTCTTGACGAACATCATCAACTGTTCCTGTGATGTCCACGTATGGACCTTCATCATCATCATCGAGTGTAATCCTCCCCCACATTGCGTATTCAGCATCGGCAGGAACTTGGATCCCATTTGGCAGTTCAACCAATTGCAACGATTTTGAGTATAGTTTCTCGTGAAGAGCAGCAGCGATGGTCAGCTCATCAATAGGTTCGTCAAAGGACATCGCTCCAGCCAACAAAACAACCGGGTCAGGTGCATTGACGATTGCAATGTTGACTTCATGACCCTGCTCACGGGCTTGATCAACCATGGTACGAAGATGACGTGGAACCAATCGAACAACGAGATGTGATTTGTCGCGAAGGTATTGGCGGTGAAAACTCATGTTTCTTTGCCCATTGACCTCAGCGATGATGACACTTGCTGACATATATCTTCCACGGTCTTCAGGCCAGTGATGTGGAATAGGAACGACTGTAAGATCGACATCATCCTGCATGTTATCAAAAACGGGAGCATCTTGTGGTGGAACAATTTCTGGCGTTGCTGGATTTTTCATTGCCCAAGCAAGAGTGTCGATGTATACTTCGGGTTGAATACCAATCGCCTCACACAAACGATCGCGTGTGAGCATGTTCACCGATACTCGTTGACCGGGTACTTCCTTTACATTCTCGAACAAAAGATTCGGATGTGATTGTGAAGAACTCAGTTCCCAAATTTCATGGATGAGACTGACCTCTTGAGTTACGGACTCTGAATGCGACAAATGGTCACGGAATGCCAACGTATCACGTCCTCAGAATTTCGTCTGAGTGTCTTCTAGGTAGCGTGGGCCTTTCTCTTCTGTTTCATCGGCACTTCCGGGAGACATCATGTTCATTCCTGAAAAGAGACCAATGAGGCCAACTGCATGCGCAGTGACGACGTCAACACTGGATTCGACAAATCCAAGCCAATGGTTGGCGATGACCACGAGTCCCAGAACCATGGTGAGCAGTGCAATGATTGGACGCATGCCTTGGGGAATCATGTCTCAACTAACAACATCATGTTTATGATATTATTCTTCAATGCAGACGGTGAAAACCTCACCTCGATGAAACGGCGACTTGATATATGAAAGCAAAGTCGCAAAAACGCTCGAATGAGGATTGAACATGGGTAGAGGACTCTTTGCAGGTGCAAAAATGGCGAAGGACCGACAGAAGTTTCGTTGGTCTGACCGACGGTACAAGAAGCGCATGCTCAAATCTCGCGCTAAGCACGACCCACTTGCTGGATCGACGCAAGCCAAGGGAATCGTTATCGAAAAAGTAGGAATCGAAGCAAAGCAGCCAAACTCAGGAATTCGTAAGGCTGTAAAAATTTCACTCATTAAGAACGGTAACAAATTGACCGCATTCGCTCCCGGAGACGGTGCAATCAACTTTATCGATGAACACGATGAAGTCATGGTAGAAGGTATCGGTGGACGCATGGGTCGTTCATACGGAGATATTCCTGGTGTCCGTTACAAGGTCATTCAAGTCAACGGCGTATCGCTCGATGAAATGGTTCGAGGACGCAAGGAGAAGCCAGTCCGCTGAGGTGTTTGTGATGTCAGAAGAAACAGTAGTCGACGAACGCCCAATCGCTGGAATTGGAACACTTGTCTTTGGAAAGTGGGATGCAGCCGAAGTTGTTTGCAACGATCCAGGTCTCGCCCCTTACGTCAACCTCACAACTGTCGGTGTACCTCACACCGGTGGCCGACACGCTAACATGTGGTTTGGAAAGTCCAAACTCAGTGTTGTCGAGCGCTACATCAACAAGCTCATGCGAACTGGTGCTTACACTGGTAAGAAGCAGTCAGCCATGAAGGCATTCGAAAATGCACTCGATGTACTCGCTGAACGCCGTAAGATGAATCCACTGCAAATTTTCGTCGATGCGATCTGCAACGCCGCACCTATGGAAGAGATTACCCGAATCAAATTCGGTGCAGTTTCTCAACCAAAGGCTGTGGACTCATCCCCCTCTCGTCGACTCGATGTCGCATTGAAGAATCTTGCAAAGGGTGCTCAACAAGGAACCCACAAATCCAAGCGAACGCTCCAACAATGCATCATCAACGAGCTCAACAAGGCTTCGGAAGGCGACGCAACTTCCTTTGCTGTTGCAAAGAAAGAGGAAGTAGAACGAATCGCTGCATCCGCTCGATGAAACCGCATACCGCGACGAATTTCGTCGAACTTTTGCGACTCACTTAAGAACCCCATTCAAGTGGGCGAAATGAACCAGACAGGTGGACACCATGGGACGAAAAGAAGACAACATCAAAAAGGCAACAGAAGTCATGCACATTCTTCCACAGATTCGAAATCTGTGCATTGCTGCGCACATTGATCACGGCAAGACAACACTCTCTGACAACCTGATTGCTGGAGCAGGTATGATGTCCAGTGATTTGGCTGGTGCTGCCCGTGTTCTCGATTTTGATGAGCAGGAATCAGCACGTGGTATTACCATCAACGCTGCATCTGCTTCAATGGTTCACGCTGTTGAGGATACAGACTATCTCATCAACCTCATCGACACACCAGGTCACGTTGACTTCGGTGGCGACGTTACACGTGCTATGCGAGCTGTTGACGGTTGTTTCATTCTCGCATGTGCTGTAGAAGGACCAATGCCTCAAACAGAGACAGTTGTTCGCCAAGCACTCAAGGAGAAGGTGAAGCCAGTTCTCTTCATCAACAAAGTCGACCGACTCATCAACGAATTGCAAGTCACTCCAGAGGACATGATGAACCGATTCCAAGAAACAATCACTAAGGTCAACAAACTGATCAAGCAGTTTGCTCCAGAGGAGTTCAAGAAAGAATGGCAAGTAAGCGTTCTTGATGGTACTGTTGCCTTTGGTAGCGCATACCACAACTGGGGAATCACCATTCCTTACATGAAGAAATCTGGCGTCAGCATGACAGATATCTTCCGTTATTGTAATGAAGAGAAGCAAAAGGAACTTGCTCAAGCAGCACCCGTTCACGAAGTTCTACTCGACATGGCAGTAACAAAATTGCCAAGTCCAGTCGAAGCCCAACCATACCGTATTCCAAACATTTGGACTGGTGATCTTGAATCTCAAATCGGTAAGGCCATGATGGCTTGTGATCCTGAAGCAGAACTTGCTATGATGATCACGAAGATTTGGATGGACCCTCACGCAGGAGAAGTCGCAGTCGGTCGAATCTATTCAGGTGCTATCGCACAAGGTGAATCTGTTTTCGCCATCGGTGCTGCAAAGCCAGAACGTGTTCAGCAAGTCAGTATGATGGTCGGAGGTGACCGAATCACAGTACCAAAGGTCGTCGCTGGAAACATCGCTGCACTTACGGGTATTCGAAGTGCTGCTGCTGGTGTAACGCTCTCTCGTGACAAGGACTTCACTCCGTTCGAAGCTATTCGTCACTACTCTGACCCTGTCGTTACTGTTGCTGTCGAGCCAAAGAGCATGAAGGACCTTCCAAAGTTCATCGATGCTCTTCGTTCACTCGCAAAGTCTGACGCATCCCTTCAAGTTACAACCAACCAGGAAACTGGTGAAGCACTTCTAGCGGGAATGGGTGAATTGCACCTTGAAATCACTGTTTACCGAATTGAGGAAGAGCAGAACATCAAGGTCAGCGTCAGCCCGCCTATCGTTGTTTACCGAGAAGGTATTCAGGGAAGCAATCGTGGACATGCATTCGAAGGAAAGTCACCAAACCGACACAACCGTTTCTACTTTGAGATTGAAGCACTTTCTGATGAAGTTGTCAGCGCTCTACGAAATGGTGACCTCGGTGATGGACCAGTCCGAACAAGCGATGCAAAGGAGACCGGAAACAAATTCGGTGAACTTGGCATGGACAAGGACTTGATGCGAAAGATCTACGCTATCAATGGAACAAACGTTCTCGTCAACGATACCAAGGGTATCCAAGGACTCCACGAAACACGTGAATTGATCATTGAAGCGTTCAACGAAGTTTGTGCTAAGGGACCAATCGCTGATGAGCCTGTTCAAGGGATGTTCGTCCGTCTTACTGATGCAAAGTTGCACGAAGACGCTATCCACCGTGGACCTGCACAAACCATTCCTGCAGTCCGAAACGGTATCAAGGGCGCAATGATGCGAGCTAAGACCGTTCTACTCGAACCAATGCAG